>JAOULY010000049.1 GCA_029881775.1 Gammaproteobacteria bacterium | reverse complement strand
GGGTATCGCCTGTTTCGCCTGGTCTGTCATAGTATTTTCCATCCATTATGATGTTTGAGGTACGGGCCAGATCACCGTTCGATTCTGAATCCTGTCCAGCAGGCTCAACCCGTCATGTACCCGTCAGAAGTACGTGTGAACTGGCTTGCCGTCCCGTAAAGCGTACATGGGGACAAACATTGTCACTTCAACCAGAATTTGACAGGTAAGAACTATACAGCAAGGAATATGCCAGAAAAGCACGCCCCGACGAATCAGGCTATCCTTCTGAATTACCTCTTGTTTACGATTTATTCGGATGCCGCGATCGGTTCCGGAGTGTCAAAAATCATGTACGGCTTGGAGCCACCGACAATAACATTCTCGTCAATGACCACTTTTCTGACGTTATCAAGTGACGGCAGGTCGTACATGGTATCAAGCAGCACCTGCTCAAGGATGGTGCGCAAACCACGTGCGCCGGTCTTGCGTTCCATGGCCTTCTGGGCAACCGCTTTAAGGGCATCCTCACGGAACTCGATTTCGCAACCTTCCATATCAAACAGTTTTTCGTACTGCTTGGTCAGTGCATTCTTTGGCTCAGTCAATATTCTGACAAGCGCATCTTCATCCAGCTCTTCGAGCGTTGCCACCACGGGCAGTCGACCGACAAACTCCGGGATCAGGCCGTACTTGATCAGGTCTTCCGGCTCGACCTCGTAGAGGATTTCACCAAGGTTCTGTTCTTCGTCCTTGCTCTTTACTTCGGCAGAGAAACCAATCCCGGTGGTTTCCGAACGGCCGCGGATAATCTTGTCGAGACCGGCAAAGGCGCCACCAACAATAAAGAGAATGTTGGACGTATTGACCTGCAGAAATTCCTGCTGCGGATGCTTGCGACCGCCCTGTGGCGGTACCGATGCAATGGTTCCCTCAATCAGTTTCAGCAGGGCCTGCTGCACACCCTCGCCCGATACATCACGGGTTATAGAAGGATTGTCGGACTTCCTGGAGATCTTGTCGATTTCATCAATGTAGACAATACCCGTCTGCGCCTTGTCCACATCGTAGTCACATTTCTGCAGAAGCTTCTGGATAATATTTTCGACATCTTCACCGACGTAACCGGCTTCCGTCAGCGTGGTCGCATCCGCAATGGTGAACGGCACATCGAGGAATCGTGCCAGCGTTTCCGCGAGCAGCGTCTTGCCGGAACCGGTCGGCCCGATCAGAAGAATATTACTCTTGGAAAGCTCTACTTCGTCCTTGGAGGATTTCGCCTCAAGGCGTTTGTAGTGGTTGTATACCGCGACAGACAGAACCTTCTTCGCACGGTACTGCCCGATGACATATTCATTGAGTACGTCGTTTATTTCCGACGGCTTGGGGAGTTTCTCTTCACCTGCTGCCGTTTTCTCCTGCATTTCCTCACGAATGATGTCATTACATAACTCGACGCATTCGTCACAGACAAATACAGAAGGGCCGGCAATCAGCTTGCGAACTTCGTGCTGACTCTTGCCACAGAAGGAACAGTAGAGCAGTTTTCCATCTTCGCCCTTGCCGTTACGATCGTTGCTCATCTCGCGTCCTCACGGTTGATACCGAAACCCCATTCATAACGGTTTTAACACTAATTGTTATTATGAATCAACTCCTTCGGACGTACGGTTTTATGTTTTTTCCACCTGAATCCAATTATCAGGCAAATACTACCGCTTGTCAGCCAACATGTTGGCGTCGATTCAGCTACTTTGGGCAGTTACTGGACGTTGTTCGAGAATTTCGTCCACCAGGCCGTATGCCTTGGCCATCTCTGCACCCATGAAATTATCCCGGTCAGTATCATTCTGGATGGTATCCATTGACTGGCCGGTATGCTTGGCAAGAATAGTATTCAACTGGTCGCGAATATGCAGTATCTCGCGGGCATGAATGTCTATATCGGTTGCCTGCCCCTGGTAACCACCCAGCGGCTGATGAATCATCATGCGCGAATGCGGCAGACAAACACGCTTGCCCGCTGCGCCGCCTGCGAGCAGCAATGCGCCCATACTGGCCGCCTGCCCGATACACATCGTACTCACATCAGCCTTGATGAACTGCATGGTATCGTAGATGGCAAGTCCGGCAGTCACTGAACCGCCCGGCGAGTTGATATAAAGGTGGATGTCCTTGTCGGGATTTTCTGACTCCAGAAACAAAAGCTGCGCCACGATGACGTTCGCCATGTAATCCTCGACCGGGCCGACCATGAATACCACGCGTTCCTTGAGCAGGCGCGAATAAATATCATAGGAGCGTTCACCACGCGCAGTCTGCTCGACCACGATAGGAACAAGATTTAATGCCTTGGTATCCAGTGCGCTATTCATAATGTCCTGTATCGGTCCCAGGGGGCTATCCTTGAGACTTCTTGGCTTCCTCCACGATCTCGGTAAATGTCATTTTTTCATCTGTTACAGCGATGCCACTATGCTCGACAATCCACTCAACCACCTGCTGCTCGATCACCGACGACTGGACTGCAGCCAGCTTGTCCTGGTTGCCATAGTACCACTGCACAACTTCCTCGGGCCGCTCATAGGATGCAGCAATCAGCTCGACCATTTCACGCACCTTTTCAGCGTCCAGTTGCACCTGGTTCTGACGAGCGACCTCTGAAACTATCACGCCCAACTTGACACGTTTGCCGGCATCCGCCGTGAGCTCTGCTGGCGATTTACCCTGGTATTGCTGCATGCCCTGCATTTCCATCACCTCGGATTCCACCAGGCTTTGCGGCACCTCAACAGGATTTTTCTCCAGCAATCCTTCAAACACCTGACTCTTGAGCCTCGATGATATCAACCCCTTGAGTTCGCGTTGCATATTACCGGTCACTTCCTTCGTCAGGGCATCGATACCGCCATCCGTCACCCCGAACGCGGCAGCGAATTCGTCATTCAATTCGGGCAGTACCGCCTCCGCCACGCTGGCGACCCTGACATTGAAACGCGCCACCTTGCCGGCAACTT
Organism: Gammaproteobacteria bacterium; assembly: GCA_029881775.1. Taxonomy (GTDB): domain Bacteria; phylum Pseudomonadota; class Gammaproteobacteria; order UBA9214; family UBA9214; genus UBA9214. Next base: position 6,277 of record JAOULY010000049.1, on the reverse strand, counting down.
CGGACGAGGGATAATCGGCCGGGAAGGTCACATCGATCGTCTTTTCGTCGCCGGCCGAAACACCCTCCAGTTGCTCCTCGAAACCGGGAATCATGCTGCCCGATCCGAGCACCAGCGGCACATCCTCGGCCTTGTTACCCTGAAAGGCCGCGCCGTCGACAGTCCCTTCAAAACTGATCGTTACCTGGTCGCCCTGGCCGGCCGCACGCTGCACCGTATTCCAGGTTGCCCGCTGGCGCCGCAGGTTGTCCAGCATGCCATCGATATCATCCTGACCGACTTCGACGACTGGACGTTTAATACTGAAGCCGTACTGGATATCGCCTTCGATCTCGGGATAAACCTCGAAGATAGCGGTGTATTCCAGCGGTTCACCCGGCTCGTGAGCCTTCGGTTCGATATTCGGTGCGGCCACCGGGCGGATGCCTTCGCGTGTCAGTGCCTCCTGCAGGGTGGAATTGACCAGCTGCTCCATGACTTCAAGCTGCACCTGCTTGCCGAACTTTTGCTCGACCACCTTCAGCGGCACCTTGCCCGGACGGAAACCGTCCAGTCGTACGCTGCCTAGCATCGACTGCAAGCGCGATTTGACTTCCCCGTCCAGTCGTTCAGCCGGCACCTGTATGGTCATACGACGGCCCAGCCCCCCGGTATTTTCTATAGATACTTCCATTGTCAGCCTCTGCTCTGCATCTTGTTAACCGGCGATTTCCTGCCGCTATCTAGCCAAATCAAACATCATCCCGTTACTGCGCCTGCGCATGACAGACTGGTGCGAAAGGAGAGACTCGAACTCTCACGGGTTACCCCACTGGTACCTAAAACCAGCGCGTCTACCAATTCCGCCACTCTCGCATTAAATTCATTCGTCTGAGCTGCCAGGGACAGCCTGTTAGGGCTTGAATTATAACTATTTAAATTATTTTTGCGCGCCCTGTAAAATGCCTGCCCGTCTCACCAGCGCCGACACACCCGGCTGACACAAAAAACCCGTGCTTCGCACGGGTATTAGTCTGGTGGGCCGTGAAGGAATCGAACCTTCAACCAATGGATTAAGAGTCCACTGCTCTACCAATTGAGCTAACGGCCCGAAAGCGCGGTATTGGACCACAGCCGGCAGGGGTGTTCAAGCAGCCCTGCCGGCACGCGGTATCTGTTGGGGTGGACGATGGGACTCGAACCCACGACGACTGGAATCACAATCCAGGGCTCTACCAACTGAGCTACGCCCACCATTAAAACTGTCGTTCACTTACACCTGCCAATCCGAATTGGCGCGCCCGGCAGGATTCGAACCTGCGACCCTCGGCTTAGCTTACCAACTACGCCTTTCGACGCCCCGTCAGGGTTTGTGGTCTGGACTATCTCTTCACCATCTCAGGTGCCACACGTATAGTCTCTACGGAACCCGCCGAAAATCAGTCGCCATCCTGACATTGCGTGACTGATTATTCCTGGATGTTTCTACCCTCAATGTCACCGAACTTTGTATTCTTTTGGATCAAGGTAATAACACTTATCCGTATCAGGACAATAAATACAATAAAGATCAATTTGATCCTTATCGACTTTGCGCGTATGCGTACCGTTTTTGTCCGCCCAACTAGAGCGAAAATGAACGGTATTACCGCCAGTCCTGTCTACAGATTTATATTAACCTGTATCCGCCTGAACACCCCGCTATCATAAGCAACCAGATCAAACGGGGCATGCTCGGTAACCGGATTTAAAATTACAAATCCCTGCTCGAATAAACAAGCTGAGCCTTCAAAACACCCAGGTCGCCCTTCTCCTTGGTATGGTGCACATCAGCATGCTAAACACAGACCATTTGATGGGTCAACCAACGGTTTCCTCGGGATTGCCATCAGCATTACCTGTTAAGGTTTCCCCGATACAGTGCGGTCCACTTTACGGGTTCCGTTTCCCCGCAAAGGCTCCCGGTTGCACATCCTCATGATGTGCGCTTAAAGGCCGATGCTCTATCCAGCTGAGCTACGGGCGCGAAACTTTTCCTGCCACAGGTACAAAACAATGTGGTCGGGGTAGAGAGATTCGAACTCCCGACATCCTGCTCCCAAAGCAGGCGCGCTACCAGGCTGCGCTATACCCCGTAAATCCGGCCATAATCAAAGCCCGACGATAATACGTCCTGCTCTTTAGGCGGTCAAATGATACTGACCGGCCATGCCACCGCCCGGCCATCCTCCTGTACACCCATCGGGACCCGTGCGAGAATTCCGCCCCTCTTCGAAGACGGACACATCGGCACCATGACTGCGAAACTGATCGACGGGAAAGCCATTGCAGAAGGCGTCAAGCTGTCAGTAAAAGCCAGGATCGATGCCCGCCGCGCAAACAATCAGCGCCTGCCCGGGCTGGCGGTCGTGCTGGTCGGAAACGACCACGCCTCAGAGATCTACGTGCGCAACAAGCGCGCCTCCTGCGAACAGGCCGGCATCATTTCTCACCACCATGACCTGCCCGCCGAGACCAGTGAAACAGACCTGCTGGCACTGATTGACCAGCTGAACGACGACCCCGGGATTGACGGCATACTGGTCCAGTTTCCATTGCCGTCGCATATCGATGCTGACAAGGTCACCGAGCGCATCCGGCCCGACAAGGATGTGGATGGCTTCCACCCGTATAACATCGGACGCCTGGCGTTGCGCCGGCCGGCTTTGCGCTCCTGCACACCGCGTGGCGTTATCACCCTGCTGGAACACACCGGCGAACCGTTCTATGGACGGCAGGCCGTGGTGGTTGGTGCATCCAACATCGTTGGTCGCCCCATGAGCCTGGAGCTGTTACTGGCTGGCTGCACCGTAACGACCTGCCATCGTTTTACCCGCGACCTGGCGGCACATACCGGCACGGCCGACATTCTCGTGGTCGCCGTCGGCAAGCCGGGGGTTGTCGACGGGTCCTGGATCAAGCCCGGCGCGACTGTCATCGACGTGGGCATAAACCGCCTCAATGACGGTAGCCTCGCCGGTGATATCGGCGACTTTGAAGCCGCGCGCGAACGGGCCGCCTGGATTACACCGGTCCCGGGCGGCGTTGGGCCCATGACCGTTGCAACATTGCTGGAGAATACGCTCTACGCCACGGAATACCTGCACGAAGATAACTAGCGCGTCACCCTCGCCGCCAGCTGGTGCCGCCCGCCCCGTCCTCCAGCACAACCCCCTGCCGCACAAGATCATCGCGTATGCGGTCTGCTTCCGCCCAGTCGCGTGCTTCGCGCGCCGCCAGTCGACGGGCGATCAGCGCCTCTATCTCATCATCGGACAGGCCCTGACGACCGCCTGCTTCACCGGCCATGCCACGCAGATATACGTCCGGATCAGACTGGACCAGCCCCAGCACATCTCCCAGGCGCAGCAGGCAGGCGGCCAGCGACGCGGCACGCTCCGGCGCATCTGCGCGGCACTTGTTGATGTCGCGCGCCAGCTCGAACAACACCGCTATTGCCTCGGGCGTGTTGAAGTCATCGTCCATGGCCGCATGGAAATCATCCCGGTAACTGTCACAATCCGCACCCGGCCGGTCGGCCGGCTGCAGCCCCCGAATGGAGGTATATAGCCGGGTCAGTGCCGCCTTGCCATTTTCCAGGTTTTCCTGTGAATAGTTGAGCGGACTGCGGTAATGGCTGGCCAGTATGAAATACCGCACCTCTTCCGCACGGTAATTGTCGAGAATGGCGCGGACAGTGAAAAAATTCCCCAGTGACTTGGACATTTTCTCATCGTCCACGCGGACGAAACCATTATGCATCCAGTAGTTCACGAAGTGGTGCCCGGTCGCCGCCTCGGACTGGGCGATTTCATTTTCGTGATGAGGGAACTTCAGGTCCATGCCACCACCGTGGATATCAAAATGATCACCGAGGTGGTGCGTCGACATCGCGGAGCATTCGATATGCCAGCCGGGCCGGCCGTCACCCCACGGCGATGGCCAGCCGGGCTCGCCGGCTTTCGCCGCCTTCCAGAGCACGAAATCCAGCGGGTCATCCTTGGACTCGTTTACCTCGATACGCGCACCGGCCTGCAGGTCCTCGATCCGCTTGCCGGACAACTTGCCGTACCCGCCGAAGCGGCTGACATTGTAGTAGACATCGCCGTTGTCACCCGCGTAGGCGTAACCTTTATCCACGAGCGTACTGATCATGGCAATAATCTGCTCCATCGAGTCAGTGGCACGCGGTTCCAGATCGGGCCGCACGACGCCGAGCGCATCGGCGTCTTCATTCATGATCTGTATAAAGCGGTTCGTCAGCGCATGAATATCCTCGCCGTTTTCATTGGCGCGCCTGATGATCTTGTCGTCGATATCAGTGATATTCCTGACATAGGTAACGTCATAGCCCTGCTCGCGCAAATATCGCACGACAACATCGAACACCACCATGACGCGTGCATGACCGAGATGACAGTAGTCGTAGACTGTCATGCCGCACACGTACATTCTCACCTTGCCCGCCTCGATCGGGGTGAATTCATCCTTCTGATTAGTAAGGGTGTTGTAGATTTTCAGCATATGACGGTTGCACTCCCCGTATTAGCGGCTGCCGGCGGATCTTTTATCGAGCGCCATAGTAACGGAAAGGCTAACGGGCAACAAAGCGCGTTTTACAATCTGGCCACTTGTAAAGACAGCCAGAGCTTATATTATTGCGTCATCCGCACAGACTACAGGAGCAGCTCGATGAAATTACTGCATGGCCTCGTACTGGCCGTTACCGTTGGCATACTGCCGGCAAGCGCATTTTCTGAAGAAGACAACAACGCAAAGGATACAGGTATGGTTACAGTCAATATGGAAACCAGCGCAGGCACGATCAAGCTGGAACTGGATGGAAAAATGGCGCCGCTTACCGTCGAGAATTTCGTTGCCTACGCAAAAGCCGGGCATTATGACGGCACGATCTTTCACCGCGTCATCCCCGGCTTCATGATACAGGGCGGCGGTTTCGACGAGGAAATGCAGCAAAAGCCGACCAATTCTCCGGTAAAGAACGAGGCCGACAACGGCCTCAAGAACATGAATGGAACGATTGCCATGGCGCGAACGAATGATCCGCACTCCGCCACCGCGCAGTTCTTTATCAACGTCAAGGACAACAGCTTTCTCGATCATACCGCGCCGTCGCCACAGGGCTGGGGTTACACCGTGTTCGGCAAGGTCGTGGACGGGGATGATGTCATCAAGGCCATCGAAAAAGTCCAGACCGGCATCCGTAACGGACACCGTGACGTCCCCGGCGAAAACGTGGTCATCCAGAAAGTAACGGTCGTGGAATAGGCAGCGACCCGCTGATTGCCGGCATGTCCGGAACCCTGTTCATTTCAGACCTGCACCTGGATCCGGCGCGGCCGGCAATCACAACGTTGTTCCATGCCTTCCTCGCCAGGCAGGCGGGTAACGCAGACGCCCTGTACATACTCGGCGACCTGTTCGAGGCGTGGGTCGGCGACGATGACGATTCAGCCGATAACCTGGCCGTTTGCGAGAGCCTGAAGCAGTGTGCGCTTGCCGGCACACCCGTCTTCATCATGCACGGCAACCGCGATTTCCTGCTCGGCGATCGCTTCGCACAAAACAGCGGCGCCACCCTGCTGGATGACCCGACCGTCATTGATCTGTATGGCCGGAAAACGCTGCTGATGCACGGCGACACGCTGTGCACCGATGACACCGGGTATATGGCATTTCGTGCGCGTGTTCGTGACCCTGGCTGGCAAGCCGAATTGCTGGCCAGGCCGCTGGCTGAACGTCAGGCCATTGCGCTTGAAATGCGCCAGGCCAGTCGCGAGCAAACCGGCGGCAAACCGGAATCCATCATGGATGTGAACCAGGATGCAGTTATCGACGTAATGCGCAGACACGGCGTTACGCAGCTGATTCACGGCCACACGCACAGACCGTTCGTACACAACTTTGACCGTGCAGGCAAACCCGCCCGGCGCATTGTCCTGGGCGACTGGTACGAACAGGGCAGCGTACTCGCGTGTACGGCCGATGAATGCGAGCTGATGCAGTTACCTGTTAATCAAGGCTGAAGCGCTCATAACCGGTCGGCAGACTGAACAGGGCGCGTGCCACCTGCCGGGACTCATCGTAATCAACCAGCGAGCGCCGATAACCTGTGGCATCGCGTTCCTGGATTGGCAGTCCGTTTTCCAGGTACTGTGCAGGCGCATGAATATAGCGCGCAAAAAAGCATGGCGTGCGCATGAAGTCCGGCACGCTTTCGAGAGTGTTTTTCTGCCGC
>JAOULY010000432.1 GCA_029881775.1 Gammaproteobacteria bacterium | reverse complement strand
GATGGCGCCCTTTGCGACCTTTGCGGCTTTGCGCGAACCGGGTCTTTACATATACAGTGAAATTCCAATGAAAATCGTTGCCGACGAAAATATCCCCTGTGTCGAGCAGGCGTTTGCCTCGCTGGGTGAGGTGTCGCTGGTGCATGGCCGCGGCCTGCAACCGGCGCATGTGCGTGACGCGGATATCCTGCTGGTCCGCTCGGTTACCCGTGTGGACGAAACGTTGCTGGCCGATTCATCCGTGCGGTTCGTCGGCTCGGCCACGATCGGCTTCGACCATGTCGATCTTGACTACCTGTCGCAACGTGGGATTGGTTTTGCCACGGCGCCCGGCAGCAATGCCACCTCTGCTGCCGAGTACGTTGTCAGTGCGATCATGGTGCTATCGGAACGGTTGGGGTTTGACCCGGCAGACAAAACCGTCGGTATTATCGGTCACGGCAATGTGGGCTCACGCGTGCGCGCGAGACTCGAGGCGCTGGGTATGCGTTGCCAGGTGAATGACCCGCCGCTGCAGGCGCAGGGCGGGCACGACGACTTCGTGAGTCTTGCCGATGTGCTGCAGGCGGATGTTATTACCGTGCATGTGCCGTATACACGCACGGGACGCTGGCCGACGCACCACCTCATTAATGCCGGTCTGCTGGCGCAACTCAAGCCGGGTGTAATCGTGTTGAATACCTCGCGCGGTGCGGTCGCCGATAACCCGGCAATGGAAACGTGGCTGGCTGCGCATGGTGATGCGGCGGCGGTGCTGGATGTCTGGGAAGGCGAACCGTCGATCAGCCTGTCGCTGATGGACAGGGTGGCGCTCGCGACACCGCACATCGCGGGCTATAGCCTGGATGGCAAATTGCGTGGCACCGACATGATTTACCATGCCGCGTGCGATTTCTTCGGGGAGACAGTCCGCTGGCAGGTAGCCGATGCCGTGCCGGCGTCTCCGGTCCTGACGATTGACAGCAGTCATGGCCGGCTGGCGGCCGTGCGCGCGGCCGTGCTGGCGACGTACGATATTCGTGTGGATGACGCGGCGCTGCGCGCAATCAGGCAGCTTGATAAGGACGCACGGGCGGCCAGGTTCGATCAACTGCGCAAGGAGTACCCGGCCAGGCGGGAGTTTTCGGAGATCGAGCTGGTGCTGGAAACAGATGATCCGGAGTTGCGCCGCATACTGGCAGCGCTCGGATTTAAATTGTCAGCGGTGCCGGTCACGGCTTGACCCGAACCGGGTTAATCCGTCGCAGCCTGCTGCGCCTGTCCTGTGCCGCACACCGGGCAGGCGGGATCGCGTGACAGTGTCAGCGTGCGCCACTCGCTGGTTAAACCGTTAAATAGCTGCAACCGCCCGACGCTGTTGCTCTCTATCGACAGCAGCAGCTTGAGTGCTTCCAGCGCCTGCATGGCGCCGATAATGCCGACCACGGGTGACAGGACACCGTTGTCGGTGCAGGTTTCATCCTCGTTGTGACCTTCCTCATACAGGCAGCGGTAGCAGGGATTTTCATCCTGCCGCTTGTCGAATACCGCTAGCTGGCCCTCGAAGCGGACGGCGGCGCCTGACACCAGTGGTGTGCGATGTTCGACGCAGGCCCGGTTGATGGCGAAGCGGGTGGCAAAATTATCGCTGCAGTCCACTACCACGTCGGCGGCTGCGGTTTCTGTTGCCAGTCGCTTGCCGGCCAGTTTTTCCGGGATCGCGGTGATCGCTAGGCCCGGGTTGACTGCGGCCAGCGTGTCTTTTGCCGAAGCCGCCTTGTTGCGGCCAAGATCGCTGTCATGATGCAGCAACTGGCGTTGCAGGTTGGATAATTCGACCGTGTCATGATCTGCAATGACCAGCTGGCCGATGCCGCCGGCCGCAAGGTACATCGCGGCCGGTGAACCGAGTCCGCCGGCACCGACAATCAATACGCGGGCTGCGAGTAGCGTCTCCTGCCCGGCGATATCAACCTGCGGCAGCATGATCTGCCGGCTGTAACGGAGTAACTGGTCATCGTTCATGGTGGGCAGTATAGCCCGTGCTTGATATTGGAATAAAAGGGGGCTTGTTGCTGTTTTATAAGCTCCCTCCCCCTCAGGGTGAAGGGTTGGGGAGAGCGAAGGAGGGGCCGGGGGCCAAACGCAAGTAACCGTTAAAAATTCCAGCTATAAAAAAGGCCCCTTCACTTGAAAAACACTGTCATTCCCGCGCAGGCGGGAATGACGGGTGGTTGTGATTGTGAGCCTGACGGTGGCACGGACGGACCAGGCAGTGGCACGGACGGATATTATGTATAAGAAACCTACAATCCAACCCGCCTGACCGGCCGGGCATTTGTCAGACTGCTACAAATACCGCCGCAGGTAATCCGGCCGGTGATCGCGGCAACCGTGCTCGCGGGTCAGGTATCGATTGATAAAGGCGTCACGGGTGTATTCGGCCTGGTCAT
>JAOULY010000431.1 GCA_029881775.1 Gammaproteobacteria bacterium | reverse complement strand
CGACCGGATCTGTCATCCCGGCCGTGATACATCCGCTCGGCGGCTCGAAGCAATGCGCGCCTTCACGGTTGTCCCAGCCATAATTCCGGCCTCGCTCGATGATGTTGACTTCCTCGTACATTCCCTGTCCGACATCACCGGCCCAGAGCATCCCGGTCTGGTCGTCGAAACTCCAGCGCCATGGATTTCGCAGGCCGAGTGCAAAAATTTCGGGGCAGGCCTGCGTGCCCGTGCCGTCGGCGTTGCAGCGCAGATTGCCGGCGAATGGATTGTCGGCTGGAATACCGTAAGGCTGGCCGCTGGGCTGTGTATCGACATCGATGCGCAGCATCTTGCCGAGCAGGCGCGCGGGGTTCTGCGCGTTTTCATCCGGATCGCCACCACCACCGCCGTCACCGAGGCCGATGTAAAGGTAGCCATCCGGACCGAAGGCGAGCTGCCCACCGTTGTGATTATCTGCCGGCTTGTTGACGCTGAGCAGTATGTTCTCTGAATTGGGATCGAGCGTCATGCCACCATCCGGGCTCGTGAACTCGGACGTGATTGAGCGGAGCGAAGTATTACCGGAGTCCGTGTAGTTGATGTACACGCGCCCGTTGTTGGCAAAATCCGGGTGGAACGCGAGGCCCAGCAAGCCGGCCTCGCTTTCGCCCAACGTCCACACCCGGTCCCGGATGTCGATAAAGATCGAGGATGCTGCGACAGCCTGGTTGTTCTGGAAGGTTCGAATGATCCCGTCCTGCTGTACAACGAACCAGCGCGCATCATCGCCCGGCGCCTGCAGCATGGCGACCGGCTGTGAGAACGTTAGATTCGGGAACACGCGCGGTGTCGCCAGGGATGCATTGCCCGTCGTCCTCGGGGGTGCGATACAACTCAGGTTGCTTGGCCGCTGATCCAGACCGGAATCGGACGCAGGATTAACCGGTGGCGGGCTGCCGGCGCCTCCACCACCGCAGGCAATGAGACCTAGTATCACACAGCCGACCGCCAAGCCTCCAAATCGCCGGATAACATCCCTGCCTCGCGTATTGATCACGCGATCCGGCGACAATGCGTATAGCTGTTCCAGACAATTCATCGCAGACAAGAGATCACAATACAACGGGTAGTGCAAGCGGTAGTGGATACAGAATCGCAACGCTGGAATGTAAACATTTGTTACAGGCGGGCTGCGCTATGGTGGCTAATGGGGGCCAGAGAACAATTACTGATATACCCACCTTCCCTGCCCCATCCCTCGGCCTGCCCGCCTTGCCGGGCCTGACACGCCACTGACACAGTATGAGTATAGGAAGAATAAACCCCCTTTTCGTTGAAAAACCAGCCTGCCCACCTCGAAGCAGCACAGGCATTTCGTGGCCAGGCCTGGTCAATCTCAGTAAATGCCCGGCAATTCCCTGCCCTGCTCTGCCATAAGCGCAGCGAATGCCGGGTAATACTCGTCAACGATCTGAAAGAGAAGGGTTTGCTCGGGACGGTGACGCTGGTAACGACCAGCATCCACGTCCCGGGGGGCCGTCCTGGCCGCCGCGCAGGGCATGATCCGCATCCTTGCGATACTGTATTTTTATACAGTCTATCGCTCAGCTGCGGGATATTCAAATCTCAGCTGTGATGCCAGCCAGTGCCAGACATTGCCTGCCAGTGCAGGTCACTCCCACTCGATAGTGGCTGGCGGCTTGCCGGAGATATCGTAGGCGACGCGCGAGATATCGGGCACTTCGTTAATGATGCGACGTGACACAAGGTCAAGAAACTCGTATGGCAGGTGTGCCCAGCGCGCGGTCATGAAGTCGATGGTCTCTACCGCCCGCAGCGCCACCACCCAGGAGTAACGCCGCCCGTCGCCGGTGACGCCGACCGAGCGTACCGGCAGGAATACGGTAAACGCCTGGCTGACCGAATCGTACAAATCGTGGCGACGCAGTTCCTCGATAAAGATGTGATCAGCGAGACGCAGGCAGTCAGCATATTCCTTGCGCACTTCGCCGAGGATGCGTACGCCGAGCCCCGGGCCGGGGAACGGGTGACGGTAGACCATGTCATACGGCAGTCCCAGCTCAACCCCGAGCTTGCGCACCTCATCCTTGAACAACTCGCGCAGCGGCTCAAGCAGCTTCATTTTCATGTGCTCGGGCAGACCACCAACATTGTGATGCGACTTGATCAGGTGCGCCTTGCCGGTCTTGGCGCCGGCCGATTCGATTACGTCCGGATAAATCGTGCCCTGCGCCAGCCACTCGATATCGCCTGTGAGCTTGCCCGCCTCTTCCTCGAACACCTCGATAAACAGGTTGCCGATGATCTTGCGTTTCTTTTCCGGGTCGGACTCGCCCTTGAGCGCATCGAGGAAACGCGCCTCGGCATCAACACGGATCACCCGCACACCCATATGTTCGGCAAAGGTCGCCATGACCTGGTCACCCTCGCGGT
>JAOULY010000430.1 GCA_029881775.1 Gammaproteobacteria bacterium | reverse complement strand
AGCCTCACAAAAACAGGAATCCGCCCCTGGACGGATGGAAATCGATTACAAAGTTCTGTCGCGGCGATAGCGTAATGTCGGCGGCCTGCTCATAGTCAAAACCGTCAGTGCGCCTGCTGTCGCGTAACCGGGCAACCAGCCGGTGCCGGCCGGGTGCAACTGCAAATGTCTGGTAGGCGGTAGAGACGCCATCTCCCGCAAGGCCGGATGGCGGCAGTGCCGCCCGGTAGAGTAACTCACCATCCATTTCCAGTTCGACGAATACCGGCATTCGACCGCGTGGACATTCAGTCGGTCGGCGCATGTTGGGGGCCAGCTGGTTCAGCTCTTCCTGCGTGCGCCGCCGGCATTCCGTGGTGTGTTCGCCGGCGTGACCGAAACTGAGTTTTATCTGTGCCTTGCCCGGGTCGAGGTGAGTATAGGCGGGTTGCGTGGCAAAGTAGCCAACTGTAATGGCAAACAGCGTGTAGGCGATGGCCTGGCCGATATATTTAAGGAATTCAGCCATTGGTTTCACTGTTCTCCGCCGGCTGTTGGCTGGCCGTTGAACGTGGCGAGCGCTGGTATGGCGGAAGCTTAGCAATGCGTGCCTGGAACGCGGCCAGTTCCTGCGCCAGGCGTGAATTCCGGACCATGCCTGCCCAGAACTTGCCGATGCGTTCACGCGGTACGCGCTCGCGCAGGTAGGGGTCACGCTCACCGGCCAGGCGCGACTCGGTCCACAGGTTGCCGAGCCGGTTGTGGCAGTCACCCAGGGTGCAGCCGGTGAGGAAAATCCCGTCCACGTGATGGCGGGTGATCAGGAAATCGATGAAGGAGGGTGGCAGCATGCCGATGCATTGCAGTTCCAGCACGGCCACACCGGCTCCCTTGAGGCGTTGCAAACCGGGACCGTTCTTGCAGCCGAAGACGATCACGCGCGCATTCCCGGACAGGCCGGCTGCCGCGGCCATTGCATCATCACGTAATGCCTGCATCCCGTGATCCGGCAGATCGATGCCGGGAACCAGCTCGGAGGCGCGTCGGAAGGGTGTGGACGTCGGGCAGGCGCCGGCGCAGATACCGCAGCTGGTACACAGGTCATGCGTGACCACGGCTTCATCGGAATACGCAGCCCCGTCGGTACGCTGCTGGAGTTTTACCGCGGTGAACGGGCAGTCATCCACGCAGCGGCCGCAGCCGTTGCAGTTGTCGAGGTTCACCGTGGCTACCGCTTCGCGTCGACGCGGTGGCAGCCAGGGCAGCAGCAGCAACAACAGGGTGCCGCCTGCGGCGATTGCCCACATGGTCAGCCCGCTAAACCTGTCGAGTAATGGATATGCCGCCAGGTAAAACCAGTCAAGGTTGATGATGGCGGGGACAGTGCCCAGGTCGGCAGGCGCCTGGCTGACCGCCGGCTTGATGAGGGACAGGACCAGCAACATGGCCAGGGTGCCGATAGCGAGTCCCTTCGGCGGATTCACCTGTGCATGATTCTGGCGCTGGATGTGAATCCACATCACCAGCAGCATGAATAGCGGTACCGCGATGTGAATGAAAACCATCAGGGTAAAGAACCGGCCGCTGAGGATTTCAGGGTTCAGGAAATTCCGTGCAATTGTTTCGCCGAACACGCCCAGCGTATCCAGCCACTCGGTGGTGGCGATGGCAATGTACTGTGCAAGCACATCCCAGACCATCCAGTAACCGCTGATGCCGCAGGCATAGACGAACCACAGCAGGGGTACCCCGGTGAACCAGGAGAACCAGCGCGCACCGCGGTAACGGTCCATTGCATATTCACGCAGCAGGTGCAGCATCATGACGATAATCAGGCCATCCGATGCATAGCGGTGCAGGCTGCGCATGACGCCGCCGGCATACCACTGCACATTGGTTATGTATTCCAGTGATTCGTAGGCCTGGTCAATGCCGGTGTCGAAAAAGATATACAGGTAGAGCCCGCTGACAATGACAATCCAGTAGAAGAACCAGCCAAGGGCGCCCAGCTGGTGCATGGGATTAAGTTCAGGCCCGAATGCACGCTCGAACACGTTATCGACGTATTCGAAGGATGCCTTGGCCACGCTGCGCAAGCCGCTCATGTGTCGTGTATTACCATGGTTGATTCTATGTTGCCGGACCGGAAGGCGGCGCCTTGCGCCAGGCGCTGATGATAAACCAGGCGGTTGCGCCAAGCATCAGAAAGGCGAGGCCGAGGGCGATGAATATCGAGTAATCGAAATGGTACCTGCCTGTGCTCGGGTCATACACGGTGCAAAACAGTTTTATGTTGTTGATCCAGCCGTCCAGCGGTGAAGCGCTGACCTGTTTGCCGTACAGGATTTCCTTGAGTGGCTCGACCAGCGCAGGTGGCTCGGGGGCCATGCCGTAAACCTGTCGATAAACCTTGCCGTTGGCATCGACCAGCGTGGCCTGGATCATGTGGTCGAAGCCTTTCGGTGTCC
>JAOULY010000429.1 GCA_029881775.1 Gammaproteobacteria bacterium | reverse complement strand
GCGTGGCCAGCATGCGGTCCTGCGCCCTGCGCATCTTGCTCGCAGCCACCATCTCCATTGCCTTGGTGATTTTCTGCGTGTTCTTGATACTCGCAATCTTGGTGCGGATTTCCTTTGCGCCTGCCATTAGCTCACCCTGTTTAAACTATTGCAGGAACGCCTTGCAGGGCCGCTACCGGCATCCTGCCTTTCGCGGCACTCGTTAATCCATGCACATCGCGCCTGCAAGGCGCTCCTGCAGAAAGCAATTATCATCCCGATTACCAACTGCCCGTCGCCTTGAAATCTTCGATGGCGGCTTTCAGGCCGGATTCGATTTCGTCGTTGTAGTCACCGGTCGCGTTGATCTTGTCCAGTAGTGCAGCGTGACTGGCACGCATGAATGCATGCAGCGCATGCTCGAAATCGACCACCTTGTTGAGCACGACATCATCGAGAAAACCCTGTTCAGCCGAGTACAGCGACACGGCCATCTCGGCAACCGACAGCGGTGAATACTGTTTCTGCTTCATCAGCTCGGTGACGCGCTGGCCACGCTCCAGCTGTTTGCGGGTCGTCTCGTCGAGGTCGGAAGCAAACTGCGAGAAAGCGGCCAGCTCACGGTACTGCGCCAGCGCAAGACGCACACCGCCGCCCAGCTTCTTGATGATCTTGGTCTGCGCCGCACCACCCACACGCGACACGGACAGACCGGCGTTGATGGCCGGGCGAATGCCGGCGTTGAACAGGTCGCTTTCCAGGAAGATCTGTCCGTCGGTAATCGAGATGACGTTGGTTGGCACAAAGGCGGACACGTCACCGGCCTGCGTTTCAATAATCGGCAGTGCAGTCAACGAACCGGTCTTGCCTTTCACTTCGCCGTTGGTCAGCTTTTCGACTTCGTTGGCATTGATGCGCGCGGCACGTTCGAGCAGGCGCGAGTGCAGGTAGAAAACATCACCCGGGTAGGCTTCACGGCCCGGCGGACGACGTAACAGCAGTGATACCTGGCGGTAGGCCCAGGCCTGCTTGGTCAGGTCATCATAAATGATCAGTGCATCTTCACCGCGATCGCGGAAGTACTCGCCCATGGAGCAACCGGCATACGGTGCAATGTACTGCAGGGCAGCGGAATCCGCTGCGGCCGCCGCAACCACGATGGTATGTTCCATGGCGCCGAACTCTTCCAGCTTGCGCACCACGGTGGCGATAGATGAATTCTTCTGGCCAATGGCGACGTAGATACACTTAACGCCGGTGCCTTTCTGGTTAATGATGGCGTCGATCGCGACCGCGGTCTTGCCGGTCTGACGGTCACCGATGATCAGCTCGCGCTGGCCGCGGCCAATCGGCACCATGGCATCGATTGATTTCAGACCGGTCTGCACCGGCTGGTCGACAGACTGGCGTTCAATCACGCCCGGGGCAATCTTTTCAATCGGCGACGACAGCTCGCTTTCAATCGGACCCTTGCCGTCAACCGGTTCGCCAAGTGAATTGACCACGCGACCGAGCAGGCCCGGGCCTACCGGCACCTCGATGATGCGCCCGGTGCACTTGACACTGTCGCCCTCGGTGATGGACTTGTAGTCGCCGAGGATCACGGCGCCGACAGAGTCGCGCTCGAGGTTCAGCGCCATGCCGAAGATGCTGCCGGGGAATTCCAGCATTTCGCCCTGCATGGCATCGGCCAGGCCGTGGATACGTGCGATGCCGTCCGTCAGGCTGACCACGGTACCCTCGGTACGCGCTTCTGCCACGGACTCGAACTGGTCGATACGGCTTTTGATCAGCTCGCTGATTTCAGTCGGATTGAGTTGCATAGTTGTCTACCTTGATAAACTTTCGAATCAGTGATTCAGTGCCGCGCCCAGGCGATCCAGCTTGCCGCGCACGGAACCGTCGATAACCAGGTCGCCGGCGCGGATGATCGCACCGCCCAGCAATGAGGCATCGGTTGAACAGGTGAGTGTGACATCAAGACCGAGACGCTTTTGCAGGCTGGCGATAATTTCTGCCTGTTGTGCTTCAGTCGCAGGATAGGCCGACACCAGTTCGGCCTGCACCGAGCCTTCCGCGTCGCGGCGCTTGATTTCATACAGTGTGGAAATCTCCGGCAACAGCGCCAGGCGCCGGTTGGCCGCCAGCACACGAATGAAGTTCGCGCATTTTTCGTTCAGGTATTCACCGCCAACACTTATAAACACGTCGGCCAGTTGCTGCTCGGTCATATGCGGGCTGTCGATGACGTCCTGGATAGCGTCATCATCCGCAATCACAGCCAGCAGCCCGAGCATGTCTGACCATTCCTTCAGCATGCCTTGCTCGCTGGCAAACTTGAACGCGGCCTGTGCATACGGGCGCGCGATTGTCAGGGCCTCTGCCATCAGATATCAGCCGCCAGCTTGTTGAGCAGCTCGCCGTGTGTGGCCTCGTCGACTTCGCGCTCCAGCACCTTGCCGGCACCGG
>JAOULY010000428.1 GCA_029881775.1 Gammaproteobacteria bacterium | reverse complement strand
GCACAACGCAGCTGCTGGCGGCATGTGCGGCCGGCGCCAGCCAGAAGAGCAGGCATGCCATGAGCCATGGGTGCCGGGTCACCAGGGAAGCTATGCTCATCATGTCGGGTCGGGTTTCTTCCGCATTTCCGTCTTGCCGGTTATTGGCAGGTCGTATTTTATGCTATTCGGGTAGTTGCTGTTTGATATTTGCATGCAAGCGTATCCAGAAATCAAACACTTTGCACATGGATCATTGTTACGGGATGAAGCAAAAGATTATTGCTCATTTGATCAGCCTCGCTGGCCGCATGAAAGATTGCAGGCTGGTGATTTTTTAAACAGTTCCGGGGCGGACGCAAACCGCCGAACTTGTAACTGAAACGGTGGAAACACTTGCCTGGGTCATTCGAAAGCTCAAGTATTCAGGGCGTCTTTTCCGCGTCAGTGCTATACCTTCCCATCGGTCGAACCTGCGCGAATCAATAGGGTTTGACTCGATTGATACGACAGGGTGTTACCTGATCAATGTTGTCTGAGTGCATCGATGTGCCGATTTTTACATGATTGTCAGGACAAGCAGGCAATTTCCCGTTAAATTACCAGTAGGGAAAACATTGCCTGGATTCATCATGTTGAAAAAAATCATTCTAACCGGTATTGGCGTCGCAGTTGTTGTCGGCATCATCGTGAGTGCCAAACTGGGCCAGTTCACTGCCATGAGCGAAATGGCTGCGGGTATGGTGATGCCACCGACGACCGTGACAGCCATGACGCTGTCAGGCGGGCAGTGGGAGCAGGTTATCAGCGCCACCGCCACCGTTTCCGCCGTGCAGGGCGTAACGGTTGGCGCGGAAGCCGGGGGCAGGGTGTCGGAAATCCTGTTCGAATCCGGTGCGACAGCGAGCGAGGGAGACGTGTTGTTGCGCCTGGATACGGCCAGCGAAGACGCCCAGCTCGCCGCGGCCGCCGCCGCGGCCGAGCTCGCCAGGTCGGAACTGGCAAGGTTGCGCAAGCTGGGTGAACGCGATCTGGCGTCGGAAGATGCCGTTGATCGTGCTGCGGCCGAGGCCAAGGAAACGGCCGCCCAGGTTGGCGTGATTCGCGCGCAGATCGCCAGGAAGACAGTGCGTGCCCCGTTTTCCGGCCGGCTGGGACTGCGCCAGGTCAATCTCGGCCAGATACTGCAGGAGGGCGACCCGATCGTGACCTTGCAGACGGCGGCCCCGGTGTATGTCGACTTCTCGATACCGCAGCAGCGCATCATGCACCTGCAAAAAGGTATGCTGACACGGGTGACGTCCGATGCGGCCCCCGGGGAAACATTCGAGGGCCATATCATTGCGGTGAGCCCGGAAGTCGATGAGGCCACGCGCAACGTGCGCGTGCGTGCGCTGGTCGGGAATCCACGTGAACAACTTGGCAAGGGTATGTTCGCCCGGGTCGAAGTGGTGTTGCCGGAGCTGCAGGATGTACTGCCGGTCGCCGCTACGGCGGTTCTCTATGCACCCTATGGCGACTCGGTGTTCGTGATCGAGAACGCCAGTAATGAGGAAACGGGTGGTACCGAGCAGGTGTTGCGCCAGCAATTCGTTCGCCTCGGGCGTGCATTCGGTGACTTTGTCGATGTGACGGAAGGCCTAAAGGCCGGCGATACCGTGGTGACCAGCGGGGTGTTCAAGCTGAGTTCCGGTATGAAAGTCGTGATCGACAATACACTGGCGCCCGAGCCCAGCCTCAGGCCCGCACCGCTGGATTCCTGAGGCGTTCTCTGTGAAAAGCTTTACCGATCTTTTTATCCAGCGCCCGGTGCTGGCCATCGTGATCAACCTGCTGATCGTGATTGCCGGGTTCACTGCATGGAACTCGTTGAGTGTGCGCCAGTACCCGCTCAGCGAAAATGCCTCGGTGCAGGTGTCGACGGTTTACGTCGGCGCGAGCGCGGAGCTGGTGCGCGGATTCATTACGACGCCGCTGGAGCGTGCCATCGGGGCGGCTGAAGGCATCGACTACCTGGAATCGAAAAGCCTGCAGGGTATCTCGATTATCACGGCACGGCTGAAACTCAACTATGACACCACCCGGGCGCTGGCCGATATTTCCGCCAAGGTCGACCAGGTGCGTACCGACCTGCCGGCCGAGTCGGAGGTGCCGTCCATCAGCGTGCAGTCGGCCGATTCGGAATTCGCGGCGGCCTACCTGAGTTTTTCCTCGAATATCCTTTCACCGGAGCAGATCACGGACTACCTGACGCGCGTGGTACAGCCGCGCCTGGCAGCAGTCACCGGCGTGCAGCGTATCGAGATATTCGGTGCGCGGACATTCGCGATGCGCATCTGGCTCAAGCCCGACCGAATGGCGGCCATGCAGATCACGCCTTCCAGTGTGCGCGAGGCCCTGGTCGCCAATAACTACCTTGCTGCTGTCGGCAGCACCAAGGGTGCCCTTGTGCAGACGTACCTGGCGGCGAATACCG
>JAOULY010000427.1 GCA_029881775.1 Gammaproteobacteria bacterium | reverse complement strand
CTCGTCCATCCGCACCCGGGCGCGCTCAATACCGTCAAATGTCCCCAGCGAGACGACATGGTCCTTACCCACGAAGTATTCCTTGTCACCCTTCGCTTGCAGCTGGCTAACGATATCACGCGCGGCGTCGCGGCCTTTTCCCGGCAGGTAGATCCAGTAGCCGTTATCCACCTGACTGTCCACCGCGCGGAGAATCGGGTCAAGCCCCATCCCGGCCAGTCGATCTATCACCGGCTTGACGTCCGCTTGCGCAGCAAACGGCCCCAACGCCTTGCAGGCGGCAACGCCCAGCGACGATGGCGGCTCGGCCCGTGTAAGCACCTCGATCCTGTCCGCCTCCGCGTTTGACCTATCGCGGGCGCGCTCCTGCAGCGTCACCAATCGATACACGCCGTCGGGCAGCGCCGGCACCGCGACAACGGTATCGTCCACTGACTGGCTCTGGAACAGGTTCCAGCCAAGATAGAGTATGTTCCCAACCAGCAGCAGATAGGCAATGTGTCGCATCAATCGCTTTCCTCCGAGAACAGCGTCAGCCCTGCAAAGATCAAACCCGGTTCAAGCTGCACCTGTGTGCTCATAAAATCCGCCAGTTTGGCTGCATTACCGCCGGTCATGATAACGTCGACAGATCCCGGCATGTCTTTTTGTATATCCGCCACCAGCCGGTCAATGGCTGCCGCGGCCAGGTAGGCCGCACCACTGGCGACACAGGCCTGCGTACCATCCCCCAGCAAACCGGCCGGCATGGCGACGTTTAACGTACCGATATCTTTCGTGTTGACCTGCAGCGCGTTATACATCATGGCTATCCCCGGCAGAATCAGTCCGCCCCGATGCTGACCGCTGGCATCAACCACGTCCAGTGTTATCGCCGTGCCGCAATCGACCACGCAAACGGCCTGTTTCTGCCGGTTATAGGCAGCAATCATTGCCACCCAGCGGTCGGCACCCAGGTCAGCGGCACGCCGGTAGCCGTTAGTCACACCGAAGGCCCGGGTGGATACCTGTATGTACCGGGGCGTAATCTGCCAACGCCCGGCAACATAGTCGTCAATCATGCTGGCGATGCGGTCACCGGCCACGTTGACCGCAATAACGCTCGCTATCGAATCCAGCTCCGACCACGCAGACCCCATGAGGTCATTAATCCCCTGTTCGCCCTGAGCATGGTCAAACCAGCCGACCGGTCCTGTTCCCGCGTCCGTGGCCACCGCCCAGCTCACGGCAGTATTACCGATATCCAGCAGCAGTTTCATGAAGCGGCCCGCAGGCTGGCCTCACCGGCGGAAAACCGCTTGCGGCCGGCCGCCGTGTCCACCAGCAGGGCGCCGCCCGCATCAATCCCGCAGGCGCGGCCACTCACGATGCGGTCCGGCAACAACAGGTCAATCGCCTGTCCGTGCAACACGTCGTACTCACGCCACTCGTCCATGAACCGGCCAAGGCCGCCTGATTCAAACTCATCCAGCGCGGGAAATAACGCATCCAGCAGCGCAGCGGCCAGCCGGTTGCGCGACAGTGCCTCAGTACCGGCCAGCGAACACAGGTCGGTCCAGCGCTGGTCGATGTCACCTGCCGATGCCGGTGGCATGTCGACATTGATGCCGATGCCCAGCACGACGGCCGCCTCACCGCCAACCTCGCCCGTCACATCGATCAGGATGCCGGCAAGTTTCGCACCGTCGACCAGTACATCATTGGGCCACTTGAGACCCGCCTGCTGAATACCCATGCCACGCAAGGCGCGCAACAAACCAATACCGGCCACCAGGCTCAGGCCACCAAGCGACTCCGGGCCAGCATCGGTGCGCCACAACATGGACAGGTAAAGATTGGCTGCAAACGGTGACACCCAGTGACGTCCGTGCCGACCGCGGCCACCGTGCTGCATTTCAGCCAGGCAGATCGAACCGGACGGTGCGCCGGCACGGGCGCGTTCGCGTAACCAGTTACTGGTCGAATCGAGTTCGTGAAATACCTCGACCGGCCCGAGTTTCGTGCGCGTCGTTGTGTTGACAGACGTTGCGATGACATCCGCATCGAGCAGCTCACGCGGGCGCGACAGGCGGTAGCCCTTGCCACGCACAATTTCGAACTCAAGACCGGCCTCACGCAAGCCGCGCAGGTGTTTCCACACGGCCATGCGCGAAATACCCAGTGCCGCACCGAGCACTTCACCGGAGTGAAACTGTCCGTCCGACAAACACTGCAACAGGCGATTACGAATAGGCATGCGTACCGTAATGAATAGTGGAAACGAATGATTGCCGGTATTTCACCGGCATTTCATTATGCAACCCGGCTAACCGGCGAGTCAGGTAACGGGCAGCGAGCGGCATCAGGCTGCAGCAAGCCAGAGATTATCACACGCATCGGCCTGTAATAAGCGGAGCACTAGCGTGATAGTCCGTAAATCACGTTACTGGCCACTGAACTGACCCGTTCAGCCAGCGCCGC
>JAOULY010000426.1 GCA_029881775.1 Gammaproteobacteria bacterium | reverse complement strand
CTGATATTTGTCCTGGCAAGACGCGTGTTTCCGTTTTTTATCGAACGCGGCGTGGGCTATGTCGTTGAGCTCAGGAACCGCACATGGCTCGATATGTCGAGCCTGGTCCTGTTCCTGGCATTCTGGGTTGCGGACGTCCTGCGACCCGACTCATTACCGGTCGCGTTACTCGCCCTGGCCCTGCTGGCACTGCACGCACTCCGGCTGGCCGGCTGGCATACCGCAGGCATCTGGCAAAAGCCGTTGCTGTGGGTTCTTTACCTGGGATACCTGTGGCTGGTTATCGCGTTTGCACTCAAGGCAGCCGTGTATTTCTTCGGTATTTCACCGTTTCTCGCACTGCATGCTTTTTCCTACGGCGCAATCGGCATGATTACACTGGGCATGATGTCGCGTGTCACGCTGGGCCATACCGGCAGGGACATGACCGATCCACCGTCGACATTGCTGCCGGCCTTTGCGCTGCTGTTTGCCGGCTCGCTCGCCAGGATATTGCTGCCGCTGCTGGCGCCGGCACACTACAAGGCCTGGATTGGCCTGTCACAGGGGCTGTGGGTGGTCGCATTCAGCCTGTTTCTGTTTACCTACTTGCCGATGCTGGTGCGGGCACGCGTCGACGGAAGACCGGGCTGAATTCAGGCGCATTAGCTGCAGCAGGCCGGTCAATCAGCACAGGTTCCACACACGGATAGCCCGTCAAGGCGTTGATCACCAGGCAGCCTGCGTTACAGGACGCTGTGAAAACTTCCCTATCCAGGTTATTCCGGCGTGTGCGGCCGGTCGATTCCGCGTAGCTCTTCCCGCTTTGACTGCAGACCCGTCTGGTAGCCGGCTGCATCGCCGTAGGGAAAAAAGCCCGGATAACGGTCATGTGCTCCAGATAAACGGTGCGCATGCCGTATCGGGCACCAGTACTGCTCTGTACGGGACAGTATTTCCCTTGCATAGGCAATAACGCCGCCCGCATAACCGCAATAGGTACAGTTGATTTTCTCGATCGTGTTCAGGTAACCGAGCCGGTGGCGATCGTTGACCATGTAGGCAAGTCGCCTGACGCGCGCTACGCCATAGGCACGGAAACAGATATGCTGGTAGATCGTCAGTGACACATCGAGCAGCGCCAGCGGAACAACCATGCTGTAAATAACCGGCGCGACCAGCACGCTGCCCGGGTTTGCGTGCAACAGGTAGCGCATGGATCCGATACGGTATTTCCGCTGGAATTCCCTGACCTCGTCCGTAATGCGGATTCGACCATCTTCAAGAGTGCAACGAAACTTTTCGCGCGCCTCGTCAAACGCGAGCTCCAGTTGCTCCTGCAACCCGCGCATTCTCTCGAGGACGCTTTGAATTTCACCCTGCATGTCGCACTCCCGTGATAACCGGCTCAATACCCATTCAGCCACAGTATGGCGAGTTTTACACGCAGTGATATTTTTCAGGATCAGGGACCGGGAATGAACTACGCAATAGCAATCGAAAACAAAACCGCGGCCCGCAAGGCATGACCGCGTTCTTCCTGCCCGGCCAGGAAACACCCGCGCCTGTACCCGCCTGCCTACGACCTTGGGGCAATGGACATTCTGGCCACTTGGTATACGATTAAAGTCGGCGCCGGAGATATGGCGCGCGTATCAACCCGGGACGGCGTAACAGGAGGGCCGAACGATGCGCAAAATGTTAATAATAATCAGTTGCATAGCAACCACCGCCACGACAGCACTGGCTGACGACAAGGAGAAAACCCTGTACGCGGCAGCACCGGCCGGCACGTCGCAGTGGCAGCAAACCAGCCTCGGCATGCAGCCACTGGACTACCGGAACTCGACCAAACAGAACCAGCGCATTGTTAAACAGGGTTTGGCGAACTGGGCCAACCGCAAGCTGGCCGACAATCGCAGCTACGCCCCCGCACTCGGCCTGCTGGGCGCGACCATCGACCTGGCGGCAAATGACCACCGCTACCCCATCAACGAAACACGGACCATGGGACTGCTGCTCCGGGACAGCGCACGGAGTGACCGCGCCCTGCTGCTGGAATACCGAAAAAGCTGGTAATCCGCCCGGGCCGGGCCGGCCGACTCATTGCGTCCTGCATTAAACTGTCGACATGGACAGTTCATTCAGGCGCGCGGTAATCACCGCGCTTATAACGGTCGCCACACTGTGCCTGATCGAATTGCTCGACCGTGCCCTGCAACTCGAACTGTATCGTTTCGGTGTCTATCCCCGCAGCCTGGCCGACCTGCCCAACATCCTGTCCGCACCGCTGATACACGGCAGCTGGAATCACGTGTTATCGAACAGCTTTCCGCTGGTAATCCTGCTGACGGCATTACTGTACGCCTACCCGCGTTCGGCCCTACCATCACTGGCACTTATTTACATCGGTTCCGGCATCTGCGTCTGGCTGTTTGCGCGTGAAAGTTACCACTTCGGGGCCAGCGGACTGACGCACGGC
>JAOULY010000425.1 GCA_029881775.1 Gammaproteobacteria bacterium | reverse complement strand
AAATGGAAGTCCGAGAAATATCAGGGCCGGAAGCTGGATCAGGCCGGCGCCACCACCCGAGAAAGACGAGAATATATTGGCCACGAGCGAGATGATGAAAAGGAGTACCTGCTCAATTGACAAATGCCTTCTCCCTGTTTTCGAGACAGGTATATAATTTATTTAATGAGCATACAATGTTTACGACATGTTTAAACGCCGTTTTAAAATTATAAATCCGACGCTCTGGCTGGCGCTTGTGCTACCGGCCAGTATCTTCACAACGGCAGCCCATGGCGAACGCGCCTACAAGTGGGTGGATGCCGACGGCAACGTAACCTACAGCAATCGCATGCCGCCCGAGTCGATCAAGCACGAGCGCCAGGAACTCAACAACCAGGGTCGTGTCGTCAGGGTTTACAGCGCACCGCTGACCGCAGAGGAAAAAGCCGAGGCCAAACGCATGGCCGAACTCGCCGCAAATAAAAAAGAACGGGCCAGGAAACGTGCCATACATGACCGCAGCCTGCTGGCCACCTACAGCAATGTTGCGGACATGGAAAAAGCGCGCGAAGACAGGATCTCGACCATTGAAGCACTGGTACACCTGACCAGCAGCCGGGTTAAATCCATGCAGGAACGCCTGCTGTTGCTTTCGGAAGAAGCCGCGCAATACGAGCGCAGCGGCAAACAATTACCCTTCAGGCTGCACAGCCAGATAACCAACCTGCGTGACCAGATCGAACACAACCAGCAGTTTGCAAAAGACAAGAAAATTGAAACTGAGGAGATCCGCCGCCAGTTCGATGCGGATATCGCACGCTTCAGGGAACTGACCAATGACGAACCGGATTCACCCCGCAGCGGCCCATCCCCGCTGGAACTGGCAGCAAACAACCCGAACATAAAACTCGACCGTCACGACCGCACCCTGCTGTCCACGTTTTCCAGCGTTGAGGACCTGTTGTTTGCGCGAAACGAGGAAATCGAGAATATCGATTCATCGATCAGGCAGGCCTACGACCGCATAGACACGATGCAGGCGCACCTGGCTGAATTATCCAATAACGCCGATGAATACGAGGCCAGTGGCGAACTCCTGCCGGATAATTTGCTGCGCGAGATGAAGCAGGTCATGCAGGAAATTTCAGATTCGGAATCCCATCTGCAGGACAAGCGCTCATTGAAGCAAAAGGTGCTTGACCAGTTTGAGCAGGACATCCAGCGCTTCCGCGTGTTGACGGCCAGTAACTGACCGCGAGTTCAGCGCATCAGGCCGAGATCAGGGTACCCACACCCTCATCAGTAAATAATTCAACCAGCACCGCATGCGCCACGCGCCCGTCGATGATATGGGCAGCCCTGACGCCGCTGTTAATGGCAGACAGGGCACATGTGATCTTTGGCAGCATGCCGCCATGCACGGTACCATCTGCTATCAGTTTATTTACGTCAGCCGACTTGAGGCCGGTCAGCAGCTTTCCCTGTTTGTCGAGCAACCCGGGCGTATTCGTCAGCAACATCAGTTTTTCGGCCTTTAACACCTCGGCCATATGGCCGGCGACAAGATCCGCATTGATATTGTACGAGTGACCGTCCCTGCCGACGCCGATCGGCGCAATGACCGGGATAAAGTCACCGCCAGTCAGCATATCGACCACGCTTGCATCGATACTCTCGACTTCACCGACATGTCCCAGGTCGATAATCTCGGGCACATTCAGCTCGGGATCATCACGCGTTATCGTCATCTTGCGCGCCCTGATCAGGTCGCCGTCCTTGCCAGTGAGTCCGACAGCGCGGCCGCCATGGTGAGTAATGAGATTGACGATTTCCTTGTTGACCAGCCCACCCAGCACCATTTCGACCACGTCCATGGTCTCGCTGTCGGTCACGCGCATGCCATCGATGAAGTGACTCTCCTTGCCCAGCTTCTCCAGCAACCGGCCGATTTGCGGGCCGCCGCCATGCACCACCACCGGATTGATGCCGACCAGCTTCATTAACACGACATCACGTGCAAAGCCGCTCTTCAGATCATCATCGACCATGGCATTGCCACCGTACTTGATAACGACGGTCTTGCCCTGGAAACGACGGATATAGGGCAATGCCTCGGTCAGGACATGCGCGACATTCGTGGCGGCTTCATTGGTAAGTGACATGGTCTTGTATCAGCCCTGCAAAAAAAACAATGCGCGCAGTTTACGCGCGAATCGTGCATTCTAACAAGTGAATCGCAGGGCAGCCGGACTAGAAAGGCAGGGACAGGTGCGGGTTAACCTTTATCATCACGCGGCGGAATTCGCCCATAATGCGAGCCAGCGCGTCCTGGGTGTCCGCCTCGAAGCGCAGTACCAGTACCGGCGTGGTATTGGATGCGCGCACCAGCCCCCAGCCATCAGGGAAGTCAACACGCAGCCCGTCAATCGTCGAGATCGTCGCACCTTCAAAATGCGCAGTCTCCAGCAGGCTGTTTATAAATACCG
>JAOULY010000424.1 GCA_029881775.1 Gammaproteobacteria bacterium | reverse complement strand
CGAAATAAATTCAAGCTGTCAGTCCCGCGCAGGCGGCAATCCGGCCCGTCTGTCAGCCACGCGCATGCAGGTTTACGCGTTTATGATTAGCCAGCGGGAAGAATGATGCGCAGGTATTGCTTACAGTCGGTTTTTTCGTCCACGCGGGTATAACGGCTGACAGGAACGGGTATGGACCAGCATGACGTAATTATTATCGGTGGCGGTATTGTCGGCAGCGCACTGGCCTGTGCGCTCGGCGAGTCCGGTGTCCGTGTGGCACTGGTGGAGGCGCGTGAACCCGATCTCAGGATCGGCACCGATCCCCGTGTCTATGCCATTACGCGTGCGTCCGAACAGATTTTCCGTTCGCTGGGTGTGTGGGATGCCATGGCAGCGCAACCGGTGTGCGCCTTTACCGACATGGAGGTGTGGGATGCAGGGGGTGACGGTGTCCTGCATTTTGACTGTGCGGAACTGGCGGAACCGCATCTTGGCCACATAATCGAGCCGGGGGTGATACTGGCTGCACTCGTTGAAAAGCTGCAGGCACTGGAAAGTGTCGAGCGATTTTGCCCGGCCCGCTTCGAGCATATTCATATCGATGATGACCAGGCAGAGGTTACGCTGGCGGACGGGCGCCATCTCACCGCGCAACTGCTGGCCGCCGCCGATGGTGCGCGTTCACCGGTGCGCGAACAACTGGGTATTGAAGTGCGGCGGCATGCCTATCATCAGACCAGTCTTGTGGCGCGGGTCAAAACCACATTGCCGCATGCTGCCACCGCCTGGCAGCGATTCCTGCCGGGTGGTCCGCTGGCGTTTCTGCCGCTGGCAGACGGCTGGTGTTCCATTGTCTGGACGCTGCCGGAAGCGGATGTTGAACGCATCCGCGCGCTGGACCGGGACAGCTTCCATGCCGAACTGGGCGCGGCGTTTGACCATCGACTGGGGCGGATTACGGATTCCGGCGAGCGTGAAAGCTGGCCGCTGGTCCGCCAGCATGCGGTAACTTATGTACAGGCGCGGGTGGCGTTGCTCGGTGATGCCGCTCATGCCATCCACCCGCTTGCCGGCCAGGGCGTTAACCTGGGCCTGCTCGATGCGGCGGTCCTTGCCGGCGTGGTACTGGCGGACCGTGCCCTGGGTCGGGACATTGGGCGCATGCGGACATTACGCCAGTACGAGCGCTGGCGCCGCAGTGATAACCAGCTCATGATGATGGCCATGGATGGTATTAACCGTTTGTTCAGTAATGCCAACCTGCCGGCCGGCCGCGTGCGCAATGCCGGCCTGTCCCTGGTCGGGCGGGCCACCCCGGTCCGGCATGCCCTGATGCGACACGCCATGGGTATTGCCGGGGATTTGCCGCCACTGGCCCGGCCATCGTAAAAAATCGAACCAGGGGACCTCTGCCAGATTCGTCATTGCGAGGAACAAAGTGACGTGGCAGTCTCTCTAACTGATTGATTCCATTGTCCAAGATTGCCGCGCTGCGCTCGCAATGACGGCGTTTTTGAGAATTAATCAGAGGTCCCCTGGCATCAGGGCCTACAATTCTCACCCGGGCGGATGGCCTGGCGCGCACCCGGATAACCCTCTATATATATGGAACTCGACGCCACGCGCAGGTATATTTGCACCTCAACGTATCTCTGTTACGGGAGAGAGCTTCAGGCCGGTCAGTGGCTGGGGCCGCCGAAGGCGCAACACGCCCGGAAACGCTCAGGCAAACGGACTGTGACAGAAGTTGACTCTGGAGAGCGACCGCCCGGCGGTCCACCGAAGGGGATACGCAACCGCATGGTTGTGGCTACTCTCTCAGGTTACCGGACAGAGGGGCGACGGCAGTCAATGGCTGCCGTCGCCTTTTTTTATGTCCGTGGAAGGGGGGTCAGCGCCCTTTTGGCGGGCAAGACTGATAACGAATGCCCAACAATCGAAAAGTCTGCTGACGTCTTTTCATGGAAGCTGATAATGGGAAAAAAGACCCCGCTGTATGACGAACACGTGGCCGATGGTGGCAAGCTGGTGGATTTTGCCGGTTGGGAAATGCCGATCAACTACGGCTCGCAGATCGAAGAGCACAACAATGTCCGCAGTGATGCCGGCATGTTCGATGTCTCGCACATGACGGTTGTTGATCTCGAGGGTGAGCGCACCCGCGAATTTCTGCGCCACCTGCTGGCAAACGATGTCGGCCGCCTGAAGGACAGCGGCAAGGCGCTGTACAGCTGCATGCTGAATGAAGATGCTGGCGTGATCGACGACCTGATCGTGTATTTCATTCGCGATGACTTTTTCCGCATGGTGGTCAACGCCGGTACCCACGACAAGGACATGGCCTGGCTGCTGAAGCAGGCGCCGGCGTTCGATGTCAGTGTCACCGAGCGGCCGGAACTGGCGATGATTGCCGTACAGGGACCGAATGCGCGTGCCAAAACCCTGCCCCTGCTGAGCGACAGCGCGCGTGCATTTGCCGGCGAGTTGAAG
>JAOULY010000423.1 GCA_029881775.1 Gammaproteobacteria bacterium | reverse complement strand
GCTTGAGTCAAACATTCATTTCGTCGATAGCGGCACCTCGGGCGGCGTATGGGGACTCGATAACGGCTACAGCCTGATGGTCGGTGGCACCCTTGAGGCCGTGGCCCTGATCGAACCGGCACTGAAGAGCCTGGCACCGGCACCGGACAAGGGCTGGGGACACGTCGGCCCCGCCGGTGCCGGCCACTATGTAAAGATGGTCCACAACGGCATCGAGTACGGCATGATGCAGGCCTATGCCGAGGGCTTCGAGTTAATGCAATCCAAGCAGGAGATGGCGCTGGACATGCAACAGGTCGCACATATCTGGCAGCATGGCAGCGTGGTGCGTTCCTGGCTGCTGGACCTGATTGCCGACGCCTTCGACGACGACGTCAATCTCGCCGCGTTGAGTGATCATGTCGACGACTCCGGCGAGGGCCGCTGGACGGTGCACGACAGCATCGACCAGGCCGTGCCGACCCCGGTGTTGACGCTCGCCCTGCAGATGCGCTTTCGCAGCCGGCAATCACCCGCGTTCGCCGGCAAGGTACTCAACGCCATGCGCGCGGGCTTTGGCGGGCACAGCATTAAACCTGCCAGCGAGTCAGACACATGAGTACAGCTACACCGCCGCTGGTCGAGATAGCTGAACCCACCAACATCGTCATCTTCGGCGCCACCGGCGACCTGACCAAGCGCAAGCTGTTGCCGGCGCTGATTACGATGATCGACTGCGGCCTGTTGCACCCGGACAGCCGCATCATCGGCGTGGTCAACAAGCGCACTGAACAGGAATGGCTGGAACTGGTGCGCGCCGGCCTGCAGGAATTCTCGCCCGAGGTGGGTATGGACGAGGCCCGCTGGAAAAGTTTTTCCGCCATGCTGAAAATGGTGCCGGGCGATCTCGAACACGATACGACCTACACCGGCCTGGCGGGTGCACTGGAAACCCTCGGCGGCAACAAGAACGCCCTGTTCTACTGCGCCATTCCACCGGAGTGGTATGGCCGCACGGCCATCGGTCTGCACGCCGCCGGGCTGGTCGATCAAAGCGAGGGCTTTCGCCGCATCGTTATCGAAAAACCCTTCGGCATGGATCTCGCCTCGGCCAAGGCTCTCAACCAGGAATTACAGACGTACTTCGATGAGTCGCAGATCTACCGCATCGATCACTACCTGGGCAAGGAAAGCGTACAGAACCTGCTGGTCTACCGGTTCGCCAACAGCATCCTGGAGCCGCTGTGGAACCGCAACTATATCGATCACATCCAGATCTCGGCGGCCGAAACGCTCGGCGTTGAATACCGCGCCAAGTACTACGAGCATTCGGGCGCGCTGCGCGACATGATCCAGAGTCACCTGATGCAGGTCATGACACTGGTCGCGATGGAACCGCCGGTTGAGTTCACCGATACCGCCGTGCGCAATGAAAAGATGAAGGTGTTGCGCGCGGTGCGTCGTTTCAAACCGGAAGACGCCACCTGCCATGCCATGGCGGCGCAGTATGCGGCCGGTACAATTGATGGCGAACACGTACCGGCCTATGTCTCGGAACCGGGCGTGTCGCCCGACTCATCCACCGAGACCTTTGCCGCCGTGCGCTTTCACATCGACAACTGGCGCTGGCAGGGTGTGCCGTTCATTCTCTGGACCGGCAAGCGCATGCAGAAACGCGTGTCCGAAATCGTGATCCGCTTCCGCAACCTGCCGTTCAACCTGTTCGATTCACACGCCACGCCGCCCGTGGCGAATGCCATGGTATTCCGCCTGCATCCGGACGAAGGCATCTTCCTGCGCATGAACGCGAAGATGCCCGGGCTCACCACGGACACGCAACGCATGGTGATGCGCGCGCCGTATGCAAAGGACGGCATGGACGTGGCCGAGGCCTATGAAACCCTGCTGCACGATGTACTGCTCGGCGATGCCACGCTGTTTTCCCGCGCGGACGAAGTCGAGGAATCCTGGGAAATCGTCGCGCCGTTGCAGGAAGCCTGGAAAGAGCGCGTCTCGATCGAGCGTTACCGCGCCGGCAGCTGGAATGTGCCGGATATGGACGACTTGATGCACGATTGCGTCGGTGGCTGGCACAAACCCCAATAACGCCGGCGTGCATCGCTGGCAGTGTCACGCGGATGCGGCTGCCGCCGCACGGGCCTGTGCCGAACACCTGGGTGCACGCATCGCGGCCGTGCTCGAAACGCAGGACTTGTGCCACGTCGCCCTGCCCGGCGGGCGCACACCGGCCGGCTGCCTCGCACACCTGGCCGAACTGTCGCTGCCCTGGGAACGGGTGCACTGGTACCTGGGCGATGAACGCTGCCTGCCAGCGGGCGATGCCGAACGTAACGACAACATGATCGAACAGCACCTGTGGCGCGTCATCGATGCACCTGCAAGCAATCGCCACCCGATACCCGCGGAACTCGGCGCGGAACAGGCTGCGGAGATCTACGCCGGGTTGATCGATGCACTCGACCGGATCGACATCGTC
>JAOULY010000422.1 GCA_029881775.1 Gammaproteobacteria bacterium | reverse complement strand
CTTCCTGAAGGGCGATGGCGGCAATAACGAAGTTCTTGCTGCGGTGGCCGACGAACTCCACGCGCTGGGTAACATGCTCGGCATGATCGGCATGGACAGGCTTGGCGAGGTCGTGTCCGGTAACGAGCAGATGCTGCGTGGTTGTGCCGAAGGCGCGCACCAGGTTTCTGCTGACGATTATATTGATATTGCGAATACGCTGGTCACGATCGAGGATGCACTGGCGGATATTTCAGCGACCATAGAGAACCAGCAATCCGGCAGTGACAGTAGTGATGCCACCTTCAAGCAGGGTCACGAGGCGGTTATCAGTGCGGTGATGGGCGATATGTCGAGTGCCAAGGAAATGATTAATGAATTCCTTCGGTCTCAGGGTGATTTCGAGTTGCTCGTGGACGTGCCGGTAATCCTGAACCGTATTCATGGCGGCTTGCAGCTGGCTGGTCAGGAGCAGCTTGCGGTTGCCACCAGTATGGTCAAGACATTTATTGCCAGGGAGCTTGTTGCAGGTCACCGGGAATTGTCCGGGGAAGATCTTGATACCCTGGCTGATGCTATTTGCAGTATCGAGTACTGTGTAGAAGAGCTTTCCGAAAACCGTGATTACGGGCAGCGCGCGATGGATATCGCCGGTGAAAGTCTTGAGAAACTCGGCTACGCATTTCCAACCGGGACCGAATCGTCCGCTGAAGACGACACTGGCGCAGGCACTGCTGACATCTGTGAGGTGGATGAGCCGGATAATGCCGCGCCCGAAGAGATTGCAACGGAACCGTTTAATGTACAGGCCGCCGTGTCCGGCGGTGAAGCGGATATCACGTCGCTGCCCGCCATCAATCGTGATGGTGACCCGGAAATAATCGAAATATTTATTGAAGAAGCAACCGAGGAAATCGAAAAGATTACGGTGCTTATTCCACAGTGGTGTGAAGATCCCGCCAACCAGGATGCATTGACCGAGATTCGTCGTTCATTCCACACCATGAAAGGAAGCGGACGGATGGTTGGCGCCATGGCGACCGGAGAATTTTCGTGGGCAATGGAAAACCTGGTGAACAACCTGCTGGGTGGAACGGTTGATGTCAGTGCCGAGATCATCGAACTGATGCGACAGTCACCCATGGCGCTTTCCGCACTGCTGGAGCAGGTCAAGAATCCGGCGGCGGTGCTGGCAAGCGCCATTAATGATTTTGCCCGCAAGGCACATGCATGCAGCAAGCCGGGTGCCGAACCAGCTGCGCCGCTAGCACTGCAAACGGCGCTTGATGTGCCGGCCGGGAAGTCCGCTGCAAGCGCCACTGCTGAAACCGCAGAAGCGATGCCGGACGTTGAACAGATAGCGGTTGCCCGGATGGCAGATTTTGCGGTACTCAGCGCTGATGCGGATGAGGAGATTGTCGAGATCTTCCTGGAAGAAGCGGGCGAGGAACTTGAAAAAATATCGATTGCTATTCCCGCCTGGGTGGCAAAGCCGGCAAGTGCCGATATGACGTCCGAGCTGTGCCGCAGTTTCCATACCCTGAAAGGCAGTGGACGCATGGCAGGCGCCATGCGAATCGGCGAGTTTGCCTGGATTGTCGAGCTGCTGTTCAACCGTCTCCATGAGGGCCAGATCCAGCAATCTGCCGGCCTGTTTACTTTTATGGTCAAGGTGCCAGACACGCTGTCGCGGATGCTGGATGAGATTCGCGGTGTGGACAGTTCGGGTGTCGATATCCAGGAGCTGATGGAGCAGGCGACGATACTGGCTAATGGCAAACACCTGTCTATTGCCGTTGAGCATGCATTCGATGACGAATCGGTGGAAGAGTTTTCTGCGCCGGAAGCAGTCGTGGAAGAGTCCGTAACGGACGATGAAGACGATGATATGTACCTGCTCGAGATTTTCAGTAATGAGAGTCGCGAGCACCTGCAAACAATTGACGAGTGGCTCGCGGCTTATTCGGCACCCGGGCAGGTTAGCGATGAACTGTACCGTGCCCTGCACACCCTGTCCGGCATCTCGGAGTCAGCCGAAATGCCGGCGATTGGTCGTCTTGCGGGCGGGCTGTATGGCTGGTTCGGTGTGATTCACGAAGAACGGCGTGAAGTGGGCAAGCCCGCATTTGAAGTATTGCGCGACTGTACGAAAGAAATTTCACGGATGGTCGAGGCGCTGCCTGACAAGTCCAGTGACGAAGCAATCCTGGATATTCTTTGTACGCGCATAGAAGCATTGCCGCCGATAGAAAATGTACCTGTTTACGTGCAACCATCTGTAGATGTATCGGCAATTGTCGAGGCATCGGCGGCGGAAGATTTGCCTGCCGGGGATGGTGCAGAGGCAATGCCGTTTGAAGCGGATTTGATTGAGGCTGTCGGCGAAACCGTCGATGCGGATGCTCTTCAGTCCGGGTCGGGTGTCGACGAGGCTGCCAGTGATGACGCGGGTAGCACGATAGATGACGGAGAGCCGGACGAGGCCATGCTGGCAGCAATC
>JAOULY010000048.1 GCA_029881775.1 Gammaproteobacteria bacterium | reverse complement strand
TGTCCTTGCGTGTCACGATAATGCCGAACAGCGTTCTGCCGATATCACGGACCAGCGGGATGTAGCCCTGCGCCTCGTTCGCTTTCAACAAGTGGTAGGGGTTCATATAGGCGAGGTCGAAATCGCCCGCCATGAGCTGTTTCTCGAATTCCGGGATGCCTGGTGAGCCGACCAGTTCAAATTTGATGCCGGTTTGTTCTTCGAGCGATTGCAGGATCGGTTGCCAGACCATGCGCGTCTTCCGTGCATCGAACTGTGGTACTACCCCGAAGCGCAGGGTCTCCCCGGCAGCGCTGACCGGTGCTGCGACGCAAATAACAAGCACGATCGAAACTGCGCGCAGCTTCTTGAGGTAATGTATCTTCATCCAGTATTGCTCCACTAATTTATGTTGACTGAAACAACAAACCTCAGCTTGACGCGATCAAGCAATTAAATTGACGGGCAATTATCCCTGTTGCATCCAGCTTGCCGCCGCAGCGATACTCGCCGCGTGTTAACGACTTTGAAATATTGTGCAGGGAGCGGTTTGCCTTCATGGTTATGAACTGCGACGGAACGCGGAAGGCGAGCACGCGGCTGACCACGGGACATCGTCGAGATACGCTGCGACGTCCATGAATGATTCCTCGCCCGCCTCAAGTTGACTGATTACCTCGCGTAGCAGGCTGATGAAATGCATGCAGCAATTTTCCAGTTGCTCACTGCCTGACATGCCGTTTTCGTGTGCTGCGTTCAGGCAGTCTTCAAAGGGTTTGCATATTTCAGTGATGATCTGCAAGCCATAGGTGCCTGCTGTTCCCTTGAGTGTGTGTACGGCGCGGTAGAGATCCTCGAAGGATTCCGTATGAATATCGCCTGTCTTGAGTTTGTGGACCTGGGACTCCATGGTATCCAGGCGCTCTGGAAGGTTTGCCAGGTAGACAAGCCGCATCTTCTCCAGCACTTCCTGTATCTGCGTGTTCATCCGGCTGCTCCCTGCATGTGGATGTGAGAGACAGTCATCCGGTTCCCCGGGACTTGTTTTGACCCGTGTTCCCCGCTGCCATTACCCCTGCGCCGCTGCACCTGCGGCCGGCAGCCCGGTTAACCGGTAGAGGGCCTCGCAGAATTTTTCGCTGTCCAGTGGCTTCTGCATGTATTCTGCAGCGCCCATCTGCAGCATTGTTGCGTTGTTCTGTTCATACGGATTGGCACTGATCACCAGCACCGGGATCATGGAAGTCTTCATGTTCATTTTGATTTTTTGCAGTGCGCCCATACCGGTGCCGCCAGGCATGTTGATGTCCAGTGCGATAATGTCCGGGGACTGGTTTTTTGCGAGAGTCAGCGCCTGCGCGGCATCGAAGGCAAAAAATACTTCGTGGCCCTGCGAGCGCAATACCGCACCCAGCAGCTGGCATAGATCCTTGTCGTCGTCTGCGATTAGTACCTTCATATTGATTCCCTTCAATATGTATAAAATACAGTGGCTTGCATTGGAGAGCCGGTCCGGCCAGGAGTGCGGTTCCGACGCCACGGTGGACAAGACCCGGGCAAACATCTCCTTGTCTGCTGTTAAAACAGGCCTGTGCTGATTACATCGGAAAAATGAGGAATAACTTAAGGATGGAGGCCGCCGGCCCGGTTTAGCCGTTGTCCGTCTACCCGGGTGGAGATTACATTCACGCAGCCGGGCGTTCGTCGAATGCGGTCAGTCTTCAGCCTGAGGCGGTCCGGCTCAACCGTGGTATGACGCACTCAGTTCATGTACGGCGTTGACAAGAACGCCGGTATTTACAGGATCAACATCCGGGTTTATGCCATGACCGAGATTGAACACGTGTCCCGGGCCGGGGCCAAAGGCATCAAGGATGCCTGCTACCCGCTCGCGAATGACCTCGGCTGTGCCGTAAAGCGTGGCCGGATCGAGGTTGCCCTGCAGTGCCACACGATCACCCACGCGGCGGCGTGCTTCGCCGATGTCGGTTGACCAGTCAATGCCCAGCGCGTCGGCGCCGGTTGCGGCCATGTCTTCCAGCCACTGACCGCCGCCCTTGGTGAACAGGATGACGGGTACCTTGCGGTCTTCTGCTTCACGGGTCAGTCCGCTGACGATTTTATGCATGTATTGCAGTGAGAAGTCGCGGTAGTCACGTGGCGTCAGGACGCCACCCCAGGTATCGAAGATCATCAGGGCCTGGGCGCCGGCTGCGACCTGCGCATTCAGGTAACTGGTAACGGATTTCGCAACCGTGTCCAGCAGTTCGTGCAACAGGGCGGGTTCGCTGTAGAGCATGCCCTTTACGCGGGAAAAGGTTTTGGTCGAACTGCCCTCGACCATGTAGGTAGCCAGTGTCCAGGGACTGCCGGCGAAACCGATCAGTGGAATACGGTTATCCAGTACGCGGCGGATCAGGCGGACCGCGTCCATTACGTAGCGCAGGTCCGTTTCCGGATCGGGGATACCCAGCGCACGAACATCCGCCGCCCGGCGTACCGGCTTTTTGAAACGTGGTCCTTCGCCTTCCTCGAAATACAGGCCGAGCCCCATGGCGTCAGGAATGGTAAGGATGTCCGAGAACAGGATGGCTGCATCCAGCGGAAAGCGTTCGATCGGCTGCATCGTGACTTCGCAGGCGAGTTCCGGGTTGGTGCACAGATCCATGAAGCTGCCGGCCTGTTCGCGCACCTTGCGATATTCCGGCAGGTAACGGCCGGCCTGGCGCATCAGCCACACGGGCGTGGTGTCAACCGGTTGCCGGAGCAGGGCGCGAAGGAGTCTGTCGTTTTGCAGTGCTTGCATGGTTTATATATTCCTGTCTCGCGCAAAGACGCCAAGTCGCAAAGAAAATTAAAATATCAGCCACGGAGTGCACAGAGCACACAGAAATAACCAATACTTTAAACCCATTGTCGCCATAAACGTAGCTTCATGCGTATCTTTATAAAGATGCGGTCGTACGCAGGTATGGCGAGGAAGAGTTGCTTGTTTTGCAAAAAATATCTCTGTGTTCTTTGTGCGCTCTGTGGCAAGTCTTTTCTTTGCGCCCTGGCGTCTTTGCGCGAGACAATCACTTGGGTAAATCAGAACTCCCCATCAAAAACTCATCAATTGCACGTGCGCATTGCCGGCCTTCGCGGATTGCCCAGACGACCAGCGACTGGCCGCGGCGCATGTCACCTGCCGAGAATACCTTGTCGATAGAAGACTTGTAGGCATCAGCGCCTTCGGTGCTGCCCTTGACGTTGCCGCGCGGGTCGAGCTCAACGCCGAGTTCCTCCAGCATGCCTGCATGTACCGGGTGCAGGAAGCCCATTGCCAGCAGCACCATGTCAGCCTTGAGCTGAAATTCACTGCCTGCGATCTCGTTCATTTCCCAGCGACCGCAGTCGTCCTTTGTCCAGTCAACGCGCACGCAATTGATTGCCGTGACCTTGCCGTTTTCACCTTCAATGGATTTGGTCGCGACTGACCAGTCGCGTGTTGCACCTTCGCTCTGCGAGCTGGAGGTGCGCATCTTGTTCGGCCAGTCCGGCCAGGTCAGGCCCTTGTCTGCCTTTTCCGGCGGCTGCGGCATGATTTCCAGCTGGGTGACTGATAATGCCCCCTGGCGAAAGGATGTGCCGATGCAGTCGGAGCCGGTATCGCCGCCACCGATCACGATCACATGCTTGCCGTTCGCGGACAGTGCAACATTCGGGTCGATCGTGTCGCCGGCATTGCGCTTGTTCTGTTGCGGCAGGAATGTCATGGCGTAGTGCACGCCATCGAGTTCACGTCCCGGCACCTCGAGGTCGCGGCTGTGCTCGGCACCGCCGGTCAATGCAATGGCGTCGAAGTTCTCCAGCAGTTCGGCGACCGGCGTGGTGACACCAATATTGGCATTCGCGGTGAAAGTGACGCCTTCGGCCTGCATTTGTTCCATGCGCCGGTCGAT
The DNA here is from genome assembly GCA_029881775.1 of Gammaproteobacteria bacterium. Taxonomy (GTDB): domain Bacteria; phylum Pseudomonadota; class Gammaproteobacteria; order UBA9214; family UBA9214; genus UBA9214. Next base: position 5,529 of record JAOULY010000048.1, on the reverse strand, counting down.
GATGTGTTTCTCCATCTTGAAATCAGGAATGCCGTAACGCAGCAGACCGCCGATACGGTCATTTTTTTCGAATAATTCAACATCGTGGCCGGTACGCGCCAGTTGTTGCGCGCACGCCATGCCGGCGGGGCCGGAGCCAACCACGGCGACCCGTTTGCCGGTCTTGTGCCTTGCTATCTGCGGCTTGATCCAGCCTTCGCTCCAGCCCTTGTCGACGATCGCGCATTCGATGGTCTTGATGGTGACCGGGGCGTCATCGATATTGAGTGTGCAGGATTCCTCGCACGGCGCCGGGCAGATGCGCCCGGTAAACTCCGGGAAATTGTTGGTTGAATGCAGGACGCTCAGTGCTTCCTGCCATTTGCCCTGGTAAACCAGGTCATTCCAGTCCGGGATGATGTTGTTGACGGGGCAGCCCTGGTGGCAGAACGGAATTCCGCAATCCATGCAGCGCGCGCCCTGCTTGCCCAGCTCGCTTTCTTCCAGCGGGATTACGAACTCGCGATAGTGCTGCACGCGGTCTGCCGCCGGCGCGTAATTCCGGTCATGGCGTTCGTATTCAAGGAAACCGGTTGGCTTGCCCATGATCAGTGTTTTCCTCCCGCTGCCTGCGTCGAGGTTGATTGCGAGGCCTGCATTTCCTGCAGCGCGCGGCGGTAATCGACCGGCATGACCTTGACGAACTTCGGCAGGTATTCATTCCAGTTTTCAAGTATCTTCCGGCCGCGCTCGCTGTCAGTGTAATGTACGTGCCGGGTGATCAGGCGGTGCAGGCGCAATGCATCGTAGCGCGTCATATCGCGTTCGACATCCACCAGGCCATGGGTTTCGAGGTCGCCACCCTGGTGATCAAGCATCTCGAGTGCGGCGTCTTCGGCAGGTATCGGTTCCAGTTCGACCATTGCAAGGTTGCAGCGCCGTTCGAAATCACCGTGTTCATCCAGTACATAGGCGATACCGCCACTCATGCCGGCCGCAAAGTTGCGTCCGGACTCGCCCAGTACCACGATGATGCCGCCGGTCATGTATTCACAGCCATGATCACCCACGCCTTCGACGACGGCAGTGGCACCGGAGTTGCGAACGGCAAAGCGTTCACCGGCAACGCCGCGGAAGTAGCATTCGCCGCTGATGGCGCCGTACATCACGGTATTGCCGACGATGATGTTTTCTTCGGCAATGATTGGCGTCTCGGCAGGCGGGTAGACTACCAGGCGACCGCCGCTGAGGCCCTTGCCGACGTAATCGTTGCCTTCGCCGATCAGTGTCATGCTGACACCCTTCGCCACAAACGCGCCAAAACTCTGCCCGGCGGTGCCGCGCAGCGTAATACTGATGGTGTCTTCCGGCAGGCCGGCATGTCCGTAGCGGCGGGCGACTTCACCCGACAGCATGGTGCCGACCGTCCGGTTGGTGTTCTTGACGGGCACTTCGATCTGTACCGGTGTGCGGTTTTCGAGTGCCGGTTGCGCCTGCCTGATCAGTTCATTGTCGAGCGCCTTGTCCAGACCATGGTCCTGCTTGTCGCTGCAGTAAATGTTACAGCCAGGCGCGGCCTCCGGCTTGTGCAGGATGCGCGAGAAATCCAGGCCGTGTGCCTTCCAGTGGTTGATGGCGCGGCGCTTGTTGATATGCTGCGACTGGCCGATCATGTCGTCGAACTTGCGGTAACCCAGTTTCGCCATGAGTTCACGGATTTCCTCCGCGACGAAGAAGAAGTAGTTCACCACGTGTTCCGGTTTGCCGGTGAAGCGCTTGCGCAGTACCGGGTCCTGCGTGGCGATACCGACCGGGCAGGTGTTCAGGTGACACTTGCGCATCATGATGCAGCCTTCAACAATCAGCGGGGCAGTCGCGAAACCGAATTCATCGGCACCGAGCAGGGCGCCTATGACGACGTCGCGACCGGTGCGCATGCCACCGTCGACCTGCACGGTAATGCGTGAACGCAGGTTGTTCATCACCAGCGTCTGGTGAGTTTCCGCCAGGCCGATTTCCCACGGGCTGCCGGCATGCTTGATGGAGGTCAGCGGACTGGCGCCGGTACCGCCGTCATAGCCGGCAATCGTGACGTGGTCGGCGTGCGCCTTGGAAACGCCGGCGGCCACGGTGCCAACGCCAACCTCGGAGACCAGTTTCACACTGATGTCCGCTCTCGGGTTGGCATTTTTCAGGTCGTGGATCAGCTGCGCCAGGTCTTCAATTGAATAGATGTCATGGTGCGGCGGTGGCGATATCAGGCCGACGCCCGGGGTGGAATGTCGCACCTTGGCGATGGTGGCATCTACCTTGTGCCCCGGCAGCTGGCCGCCTTCACCCGGCTTGGCGCCCTGGGCCATCTTTATCTGGATCATGTCGGAATTGACCAGGTATTCCGTGGTCACGCCGAAACGTCCCGAGGCCACCTGCTTGATGGCGGAACGTGCCGAGTTACCATCGGCCATCGGCTTGAAGCGCTCGGGCTCTTCGCCGCCTTCACCGGTATTGGATTTGCCGCCGATGCGGTTCATGGCGATTGCGAGTGTGGAATGCGCCTCGCGTGATATCGAGCCGTATGACATCGCGCCGGTTGCAAAGCGCTTGACGATTTCAGCCGCCGGTTCCACTTCGGCCAGTGGTACCGGTGTAGCGGCGAATTTCAGTTCGAACAGGCCGCGCAGGTTCAGCAGGCGTTCATTCTGCTCGTTGACCTGGCGGGCAAATTCCCTGTACGTGCCGGCATCGTTGGCGCGCGTGGAGTGCTGCAGTTTTGAAATCGAATCAGGCGTCCACATGTGGTCTTCACCGCGCAGACGGAAGGCGTAATCGCCGCCAACATCGAGATGTTGGCGATAAATCTGTGCATCGCCGAACGCGTCGTTGTGCCAGCGCAAGGCCTCCGCGGCGACCTCTTGCAGGCCGATACCCTCGATGGTCGTGGCAGTACCGGTGAACCATGTGTCGACAAATTCCGTGCTCAGGCCAACGGCATCGAAAATCTGTGCGCCACAGTAGGACTGGTAGGTGGAGATGCCCATCTTGGACATGACCTTGAGCAGGCCCTTGCCTACCGCCTTGATGTAACGCGTCTGTACTTCTTCGCTCGACAGTTCATCCGGCAACTGCGTGCGGATGGATTCGAGTGTCTCGAAGGCGAGGTAGGGATTAATCGCTTCCGCGCCATAACCGGCGAGCGTGGCGAAATGATGGACTTCACGGGCGGCGCCGGTCTCGATGACCAGGCCTGACTCGGTACGCAGTCCGGCACGCACCAGGTGGTGGTGAACAGCGGCCGTTGCCAGCAGTGCAGGGATGGCGACGTTGTCGGTATTCATGCCGCGGTCCGACAGGATCAGGATATTGTGGCCGTCTTCAACCGCCGCCTCTGCCTGCGCGCAGACGGATTTCAACGCGGCCTCCATACCCCCGGCACCCTCGGTGTGCGGGTAACAAATGCTCAGTGTCTTGGTGCGAAACGCGCCATTCGTATGGTCCTGGATATGCCGGATGCGCTCGATATCGACATTGTTCAGTACTGGCTGGTAGACCTCCAGGCGCATGTGTTCGCCGGTGGATTCGAGGCCGAGCAGGTTTGGTCGTGGGCCGATCAGCGAGACCAGCGACATCACCAGTTCCTCGCGAATCGGATCGATCGGTGGATTGGTGACCTGGGCAAAATTCTGCTTGAAGTAATTCGACAGCGGTTTCGGCTTGCCCGATAGCACGGCCAGCGGATTGTCGGCACCCATGGAGCCAATCGCTTCCTGGCCGGCGGCGGCCATTGGCATCAGCAGGAACTTGACGTCTTCCTGTGTGTAACCGAAGGCCTGCTGGCGGTCCAGCAATGTGGCGCTGTCCGGTGCCATCGGACTGGTACTGTCGGGCAGGCTGGATAACTTGATCTGCGTCTTGTCGAGCCAGTCCTGGTAGGGGTGGCTGTCTGACAGGCTGTCCTTCAGTTCGGCATCATCGATGATGCGGCCCTGCTCCATATCGATCAGGAACATCTTGCCGGGTTGCAGTCGCCATTTCTTGATGATGCGTTCTTCCGCGATGTCGAGCACGCCCATCTCCGAGGCCATCACCACGAGGTCATCGTCGGTCAACAGGTAACGTGCCGGGCGCAGGCCGTTACGGTCCAGCGTGGCGCCGATCTGGCGACCGTCAGTGAAGGCGACGGCAGCCGGGCCATCCCATGGCTCCATCAGGGCGGCATGGTATTCGTAGAAGGCGCGGCGCTTTTCGCTCATCAGCGGATTGCCGGACCAGGCCTCCGGTATCAGCAACATCATGGCGTGTGCCATGCTGTAACCGCCGTTGACCAGCAACTCCAGTGCGTTATCGAAACAGGCGGAGTCGGACTGGCCCTCGGCAATAATCGGCCAGAGTTTTTCCAGGTCGTCACCGAGCAGACGGGAGGCCATGGAATGACGCCGGGCATTCATCCAGTTGATGTTGCCGCGCATCGTGTTGATTTCGCCATTGTGCGCGATCATGCGGAACGGATGCGCCAGGTCCCATGACGGGAAGGTATTGGTCGAGAAGCGCTGGTGTACCAGCGCCAGTGCTGAAGTCAGTCGCTCGTCATTGAGATCGGCGTAATAGCTGCCGACCTGGTTGGCCAGCAACATACCCTTGTAACAAATAGTCCGCGCCGACATGGACGGAACATAGAAATGTTCAGAGTCCTTTTTGCCGGATTCGCCCACGCTGTTTTCGATGCGCTTGCGAATGATATACAGGCGTCGTTCGAATGCGTCGGTATCGGCGCAGTCGCTGTCGCAACCGATAAATACCTGGCGCATGACCGGTTCTACGGTCTTGACACTTTCACCCAGGCCGCTGTTGTCGGTCGGCACATCACGCCAGCCCAGCAGTTGCTGGCCTTCTTCGATGATGATTTGCTTGAACAGGGCCTCGCACCAGCTGCGGGTGGAGTCGTTCTGCGGCAGGAACAGCATGCCGACGCCGTAACGGCCACTCTCAGGCAGGTCGATATCGAGGCCGGCGCATTCCTCGCGCAGGAACGCGTCCGGTATCTGCATGATGATGCCGGCACCGTCACCGGCCAGCGGATCCGCGCCGACTGCGCCACGATGGGTCAGGTTTTCGAGAATGCGCAGGCCCTGCTGGACGATCTCATGGCTTTTGCGGCCCTTTACGTTCGCAACGAAGCCGACGCCACAGGCGTCGTGCTCATTGGCCGGGTCATACAGGCCTTGTCGGGGAGGCAGGGTGCCGTGCGTCATTGAGGTAACCTTGTTTCGTATCTGTTCCGTGGCTGACGGCCTATCCGTAGCCAAATATATTTATAATACAGTTACTTATGCCCTGATTGCCGTATTGATCCGGTGTTATCCGGATGTGCATGAGGCACAGACAAAAGGCCGCACAGTATAGCGCCGTCCGGCCGGGGGTTCAATTTGCCGTGTGATGTTATTCCTCTTAACTTTCAGGGGTATGCGTGATGGCTTATTCGGCGCCTGCCTGCATGAAAACAACCTGGTAACCGCGTTTCAACTGTTCGTCGCGGGCCCGGATAAGTGCAGC
>JAOULY010000421.1 GCA_029881775.1 Gammaproteobacteria bacterium | reverse complement strand
GCCGACTCGGAAGGCGAGGAAGGCCGCTTCTACGTGTGGACGCCGGCCACCGTGCGCGCCCTGCTCGACGCGGACGACTACCGCCTGTTTGCGCGACGTTACGGCCTCGATCGTGAGGCAAATTTTGAAGGCCACTGGCACCTGCATGTCAATCGCACTATCGATCAACTGGCTGAAGAGTTTGAGTCAAGTCGCAGCGACATCGAAGCCGCACTGGCACGTGCCAGTGACATCGCGTTCCGGGCGCGCGAACAACGCATACGGCCGGGTCGCGATGACAAGGTACTGACCTCGTGGAACGGACTGATGATTCGTGGCATGGCCATTGCCGGGCGCCACACCGGCACAGCCGCGTGGACCGATTCAGCCGAACGCGCGCTGGACTTCATTCGTGCCGAACTGTGGCGCGATAATCGCCTGCTGGCCACATACAAGGATGGACGTGCGCACCTGAATGCCTACCTCGATGACTACGTACACCTGATCGACGGCATTCTCGAACTGTTGCAGGTACGCTGGCGCAGTGGTGATCTTGACTTTGCCATCGAACTGGCCGAAACCGTACTGGCGCGCTTCAGTGACCCGGACGGCGGTTTCTTTTTCACCTCGGATGACCATGAACAACTGATACAGCGCTCCAAACCGAATCATGACGACGCGATGCCGTCCGGTAATGGCATCGCCGCCAAGGTGCTTGGGCGGCTGGGCCACCTGCTCGGTGAGACGCGTTACCTGGAGGCGGCCGAGCGGACACTCAAATCGGTCTGGTCCGGCATGGAATCGATGCCGCACGGTCATACCAGCCTGCTGCAGGCGCTTGAGGAATCGCTGTTTCCATACCAGTGCGTGGTTATACGCGGCAGCGGTGAAGAACTGGAAGACTGGCGCCGCCAGTCCGCACAAGCCTATGCGCCGGCCCGCTACACACTTGCCATAGCGGACAACATCAATGCATTGCCGGGCGAACTGAACAATCGCACAGGCACGGGACATACAATCGCCTATATATGTAACGGCATGTCGTGCGGCACACCCGTCGGTGACCGCGACCTGTTTTTACAGCGACTTGAACTTCAGAGGGACAACGCATGAGTGACACGACACAGGTTCTGCAACTACCCGGCGCACAACTGGAATCCATCGAACAAAACGGCGACACCGTCAAACTGGGTTTCTCGCTGGTACACCTGGTGCAGGAAATGGAAGGCGCGATCGAGGATTCATTGTGGACGCAGGCCATCAAGCTGACTGTTACAGGCGCCGAGATCAGCGGCGAGTTACCGGACTGCCCGTGCGAAATAGCAGGCGGCGACCTGGTCAACAATATTTTTACCTACCGGGATCACGCGCCGCTGCCGATCGACTGGCATGGAGAAACGCGCTGCATACTGCACGTATCCGACAACAACAGCTTTACCATTGAGGGTGACTCGATACAGGTCGAACAGATCGACCTGCCGCGCTACATCAAGCACGTCCGCAAGTAAGCCCGGGGAACTGCGATCCTTCGGCAAGTAAAGCGGCACTTCCCTGTGTGAGTCGGCAACACAAGCGTGCGTTGTGAAACAGCCAGGCATTAACAACACCCTGGCACTAGTACATTTGTACTAGTAGTTTTGTATTAGCCCCAATTCGTCCAAATCGAGCAGTACTACCGGTAGAATGTCAGTACACAGGCTCTCAATCGCCCGTATGCGATTGCGGGCAGTTAACCGGACAGCGCTTCGTCACACTCACTGCCGCCGTCACCATGACAAGGACAACCAATTGAATGCGTTAAAGATTCTACTGGCCGACGACCACGACCTGGTCCGGGAAGGACTGAAAATAACGCTGGCCGAACTCCCCGGCCCGGTCACCCCCCTCGAGGCGGCTTCCGCCACGGAGGTCATGCAGGCACTGGCATCACATCCCGACACCCAGCTGATCATCCTGGACCTGCACATGCCGGGTGCAACCGACCTCGAATTACTGACCGATCTGTGTGACGCCTATCCGGCAATACCGGTGGTGGTGTTGTCCGCTGAAGAAAACCCGCGTGTCATGCAACGCGCCATTGACCGCGGCGCAGCCGGGTTTATCCCGAAAAGTTCGGCCAACAGTGTGCTTGTCAGCGCCCTGCAACTGGTTTTATCCGGTGGCGTCTACATACCATCCGACATCCTGAATAACGAACCGGCATCTGCAACAGCTAACGGCAATACCGGACATGCCAGGGGCCCGTTCAATCTTACTGAACGTCAAACCGACGTCCTTGAACTGGTGGCAGGCGGCCATTCAAATAAAACGATTGCGAAACAACTGGGGCTGTCCGAACACACGATAAAGATTCACATTACCGCCATACTCAGGACACTGGGTGTCAGCAACAGGACTGAAGCCGCCATTGTTTGCCGCGAACACGGGCTATTCAACGGGGATTGACATCATCACTGCTGAATTACCTGTATTTTGAAACCTGCAGTCATGGAGCAAGCCGCACTGTCT
>JAOULY010000420.1 GCA_029881775.1 Gammaproteobacteria bacterium | reverse complement strand
CGGCATCGACTGGCCGAGTTGCTCGGCGCTTTCCGCGCCGCGCTTGCGCGCCATCAACTCGAAATAGCGGCTGAGCAGCAGAAAGAACACGAACATGGCGACAGAGTCGTAGTACACATCGCCGTGACCGGTCAGCGTGGCATGCATGCTGCCGCCAAATGCGACCAGGATACCGACCGCCACCGGTACGTCCATACCTGCACTGCGATTCTGCAGGTCGCGCCAGGCGCCGCGCAGGAACGGTAGTCCGGAATACAGCAGTATCGGCGTGGTGAGGACCAGGCCGACCCAGCGAAACAGGGTGCGGAAGCCGGCTTCCATGCCACTCCAGGCGCCGGCATACAGCGCCAGCGACAGCATCATGACCTGCATGCCGAGAACGCCGGCCACACCGATACGGCGCAGGCGGTCCTTGCGTTCCCGCTCGAAATTCTTTTGTTGCAGATCCGGATCGTAGGGATGCGCAACGTAGCCGATGGCATGGATCGCCTGCAGGATGTCGCTCAAGTGAATGCGGCTGTCATCCCAGCGGAGCCGGGCCCGGTGCGTGGCGTAGTTGACCTGCATGTCCAGCACGCCGGGCAGCCGGCTGACATGGCGCTCATTCAGCCAAACGCAGGCGGCGCACACGATACCCTCCAGTATCAGTGCGGCCTCGCGGATGTCACCCTCCTCGCGGCGGACGAAGGTCTTTTGTACGGCGGGGTGGTCATAGACCTCTGTTTGCCGGATGAAGTCCGGGACGGTTTCCCGCCCGGTGGGCGAGATTTCCGTGCGGTGCCGGTAAAAATCGGTATTACCGGATTCCACGATGGCGCGGGCGACGGCCTGGCAGCCGTGGCAGCACATCGGCTGCTCAAGCCCGTCGATGGTGACGGTCAGGTCCAGTGATGACGGGACCGGCAGGCCGCAATGAAAGCAGGTGCCCTTGTCGGTATGGTCAGTTGCTGTCGGGTTGCTTGGCTTGGCACGGGTCGCTACGAGCTGATGATTTCTCTGGGACAGGCCTGTCAGGACCTGCGGGTGACACCCTAACAGATTGATCAGGGCCATGATATGACGCCTTGCAAGGCGTCGTGGCCATTACCGGCTGCAACGGGTGGATGCCGGTAACCAGTAGAGAATGGCCCGGCATTCCCGCCAGATGACACGTACATATAAAGGTGTAAGCAGTGGGCTATGCGAGGCCTGCCGTGAAGGGCTGAAATTTTCGCCCGGCCCGCCGATATGAGTCTGTATCGCCACGAATTTCGATAAATCTGACCGTTTATCCCGGCATGCGAATCGTTTATCGGATTCAGGTTGTTGGGCGGGGAGCCCGCTGATTATGATGAAAACCATGAAAACATCCCAAGGATTCACGCTTGTCGAGTTGCTGGTAACCCTGCTGGTTGCCACCCTGCTGCTGACGCTCGGGGTTCCCGCCATGCGGGACTTCGTGCTGGATGGGCGGATTGTCGCGGTGGCGAATGATTATGTAACCAGTATCAACCTGACACGCGCGGCCGCCATCAAGCAGCAGCGCAATGCCCAGATCTGTGTCAGCACCACCTGGAATAGCAGTCCGCCGACCTGTACCGGTGGGGCAAGCTGGACCGATGGCTGGGTTGTCTGGGTGGACCAGGATGCAGACGCGGTGCTCGATGCGAACGAGGTGCTGCGGGTCAGTGAGACGCAGACCGGTGGGACCTCACTGGTTGGCGCTGCAAGTACCATGTTTCAGTATGACCCGACCGGATTTGTTAACGCCGGGGATACCGTGGATATATGCGACGGGCGCGCGGGCGAAACCGGCCGGCGCATTACGGTGGCCGCGACCGGGCGCGTCAATATGAGCAGGATAGTGTGCCCATGAGGAATGATATGAGAAACCGGGAATATACTTGCCTGCGCCTGGGGCGCTGCACTCGGCTGGGTCGCGCCTCCCAGCGGGGCTTCACCCTGCTGGAAGTACTGATCGCCGTGGTCATTTTGTCCGTTGGCCTGCTGGGGCTGGCGGCACTGCAGGCGACCAGCCTGAAATCCAATCATCACTCACTGATTCGTAGCCAGATCGCCATCCTGAGTTACGACATGGTCGACCGCATGCGCGCCAACCGGCCCGCCGTGATCCTGGGTGATTATGACCTGCCGACGTCCACACAGAATGCCAACTGCACCACCGTAACCGGCTGCACCCCGACGGAAATGGCCGATCACGACTATTTCGAATGGACCACGTTAATTGCAGGCGCATTACCGGCCGGCCAGGGCATGGTTTGTCGTGATGGCGGTGATGGCGACATCTACGATGGTACGGATGCGGGCACCCACGGTTGTGCTGGCGGCACCGAATATGTCGTCAAGCTGTGGTGGGATGAAGACGGTGACGGCACGCTTGATCCCCCGTTTGTGATGAGTTTCCAGCCATGAGTATGTCTATGCCACAGAGTAAATGCGAGCGATTGCAGGGCGGCTTTACGCTGGTCGAACTGATGGTTGCGATGTTGATCAGCCTGTTG
>JAOULY010000419.1 GCA_029881775.1 Gammaproteobacteria bacterium | reverse complement strand
ATAGAACTGTATGAAGAACTGCATCCGCGGGGGTTCGAGATAATCAGTATCGCCATGGACTACGACCCGCCCAACCAGGTACTCGCGATGAGCAAGGCACGCGACATTCCCTATCATGTCGCACTCGACATTCATGCAGAGGCCGCACGGGCCTTTGGCGATGTCCGCCTGACGCCGACGTCATTCCTGATTGCGCCGGACGGTCGCATTGTTTACCAGAAGATCGGCGAAATGAACATGGCAAGGATTCGTCAGGACATACTCGAAATGCTGGATGCCCGGCCTACGACCGGCTCCGCACAAGCTGCAGGACAGGGATAGCATATGATCTGGGTTAAGGCGCTACACATTATATTCATGGTGACCTGGTTTGCCGGGCTGTTCTACCTGCCACGACTGTTTGTCTACCACGCCGATGCAACAGACAGCATCAGCCATGAGCGCTTCCTGGTCATGGAGCGCAAACTGTTTGCCATTATGACGATCGGTGCGATCCTGACCGCCGTGTTCGGTCTGTGGCTGCTCGCCGACTATGCCTGGGCCGCCTGGAAAGACTCTTTCTGGCTGGGCAGTAAACTCGTCCTGGTGGGCGCACTGGTCGTGTTCCACCTCTACTGCCTGAAGATCATGCGGGAATTCCGCGCGGGTACGGCCAGCCACAGCCACGTTTTCTACCGCTGGATCAACGAAATCCCGGCCCTGCTGCTGATTGCCATCGTCCTGCTGGCCATCGTCAAACCCTTCTAGGGAACCTCTGACGTGTCGTCATTGCGAGGAACGCAGTGACGCGGCAATAATCTTTAAGTCGTTGATTCTGAATTGCCAGATTGCCACGCTACGCTCGCAATGACGACAATATTTGAGTTAATCAGGGACAACCTTATTACCTGGAAAACCTGACGCCCACGGCCTTTCCGGATACAATTACAGAAACTGTTATTACGAGGTGTTCCCATGAGTCGTATCGTCAACTGTGTGGTTCTCAAGCGGGAGGCCGAAGGCCTCGATACCATTCCGCACCCGGGATCGCTGGGTGAACGCATCTATGAAAATGTGTCCGCCGAAGGCTGGAAGCAGTGGCTTGAACGCCTGACGATGATTATCAACGAAAACGGCCTGAACACCGCCGACCCGGGCAGCGTGGAAGTGATCGAGCAACACATGATCGGGTTCCTGTTCAACGAGGGTGACCAGGGCAATGTCCCGCAGGGATTCAGCCCGCCCGGCGCAAAGAAATAACCTCTGACTGCATCACGAACGCAACCATCGCCTACCTGGCGTCCTCAAGCCTGAACTTCGGGGCAATCACGACGTTCAGCTCCGCATGCGCCTGACGCAGTGCCTCTTCGGCCATGTCAGCGTTCGGGCACTGTGAAAAAATAAAACCCAGGTAACTGCCGCCTTCAGGCAGCTGCACCAGTTCATACCCGTCGCGAATCGTCACCAGCACATCGGTAATTCCCGGGACCGCGCGTGCGGCACGCACACCTTCAATCCGGCGCAAAATCCCGTTTCCCGGTATTGGCAACATCAGCACACCCGCGGCACCGCCTGCATGCGCCAGCTGCAACGGCTTGCCGATTGCGTGCATAACGATCAGTTCCTCCAGGCTGTGCCCGGTTCCGAATGTCAGCAGGCGGGCACACTCCCCGCCAATCGTGCGTGCCGCAACCTCCATGACAACGGGCTGGCCAGCATGAATTCGCAGCTCGGCATGCACCGGCCCTTCACGCAAGCCGATTGCCGCACAGGCATGCTGCGTACACTCGATCAGCCGCTGCTGGTCCGACTCGGCATGGCGCGATGGCGTTATATAGTAAGTTTCCTCGAAGTACGGACCCTGCATAGGGTCAGGCTTGTCGAAGATCGCCAGCACCGTCAGGCCGCCTTCATGCAGCAATCCCTCGATGGCAACTTCCGGCCCCGATACGAAGGACTCCAGCAACAGGTGGCGGGCATCGTAATCATCGGCAACAGACTCACCGGCCAGAATATTTTCTATTCGTGAACAGGCACTGATTGCATCCGCCCGACTATCAACCCGGATCACGCCGCGGCTGGCGGACAGTGACAGCGGCTTCACCACGCCTGGCAGGGTGAAATCCGCGAGCTGCGGGTCCAGTGGCTGGTCCAGGTCCAGGAGGGTGAAATCGGGGATACTGACACCCGCGGCTGCCAGCGCCTGGCGTGAAAGGTGTTTACGGCGTGATATTTGCGCCGCTTCCGGCGGGTTGTGCGGCAGATCCAGGCGGGCCGCAATGCGACTGCCCAGTTCCACCGTGGCGTCATCCGTTGCCACGACACCGGCGAACGGTCGCTCCCGCCCGGCTTCCAGCAACTGCGAAAGCGCGGCGGGGTCCTGCAGGTCGACATGCAGACCGGCGGCAATGTCACTGCTGAGCGAGTATCGCCCTTCCGATGCAACCAGCACATCGATGTTATTTTTTCTTGCAGCGGCAATATAGGCCGCCGTCCGGTAACTGTTCGGCGGTGCGATCAGAAGTAGACGG
>JAOULY010000418.1 GCA_029881775.1 Gammaproteobacteria bacterium | reverse complement strand
TTCGATATTGCCCTGTTCCTGCAGCCAGTCAAAGATTACCGGTCGTTGCCAGCTGCTGGCGTCGATAATTGCGCGCGTGCCTGCCGGCAATACGCGCGGCAGGTTTTCTGTCAGGCCGCCGCCGGTAATGTGTGCGATTGAATGAACATCGACTGTACTGCATAACGACAGCAGTGACTTTACATAGATGCGCGTTGGCGCGAGCAGCCATTCGGCCAGTGTTTTACCTGCCAGGCTATCCTGCAGGGATTGTCCGCTGACCTCGAGCACCTTGCGAATGAGTGAATAGCCGTTGGAATGCGGGCCGGACGAAGCCAGCCCGATGATTACATCGCCGCTGCCGACCTTGCTGCCATCGATTATTTCCGACTTTTCGACTATACCGACGCTGAAGCCGGCAAGGTCGTAGTCACCCTCACTGTACATGCCCGGCATTTCGGCCGTTTCTCCACCGACCAGTGCGGCGCCGGCGAGTTCGCAGCCGCGTGCGATGCCGGTGATGACATCGCCGGCCACATCCAGATCGAGTTTCCCGGTGGCGTAATAATCCAGAAAAAAGAGCGGCTCTGCGCCGGTCACCACGATGTCGTTGACGCACATCGCGACCAGGTCGATGCCGATGCTGTCATGCAGTCCGGCGTCGACCGCCAGCTTCAGCTTGGTGCCGACGCCGTCGGTACCCGAGACGAGTACCGGTTGCCGATAGCGGTCCAGCGGCAGCTCGAACAGGGCGCCAAAGCCGCCCAGCCCTGACAACACGCCGGGTCTGCGCGTTTTGGCGACCGCGGGTTTTATGCGATCGATGAGCGCATTGCCGGCGTCGATATCCACACCGGCATCGCGGTAACTGAGGGGGGTTGCAGACCGGCCGGGTTTTTTATGTGCGCTCACGCGTAACTCCAGAAGGACAGGGTCGCTATGGTAGCGGTCGTCCGCAGGCGCTGCAATCGGAAGCTGTCTGTGTCGATATGGTCAAATACCGAAGATATCCGTATGCTAGCGGGATACGGGAACACTGTCAGGTAACACATGGAATATAAAAAACAAACAGCCGGGAAAGTCATTGCCATACTGTGTCTGTTGCTGGTGTTTATGACGCCGGCGCATGCGGTTACAGACCTTTTTGAAACCGAGGTGGCCGTCACCGACCAGACGCCGGCTGTGCGTGAGGAGGCATTCAGGACCGCCCTGTCGCGGATTATTGTGCGGGTAGCGGGTGACCAGTCTGTGCTTTCCGGCGAGCCGGCACGCAAGCTGCTGGAAGACCCGGCGAGCCTGGTCCAGCAATATCGTTACTTTACCGAAACAGCGTCGAGCCCGCCCGTGTTGAAGCTATGGGCGCGTTTCGACGGCGATGCCATCCGGCGTTCGCTGCAGCAGGAGGGCATGGCCTACTGGGGTGGCGAACGGCCCGACACGCTGGTGTGGCTGGCCGTCGAGGATCGTGGCCGCCGCTATATTGTTTCCGCCGATGGCGGCAGTGATGTACATCGCCAGGTCGAGCTGGCTGCGCGTAAACGGGGTGTGCCAATCCTGTTCCCGCTGATGGATCTTGAGGATCAGACACAGGTGCGTTTTTCGGACCTGTGGGGCGGTTTCTTTGACAAGGTGCTGGCGGCGTCGAAACGCTACGATCCGCCGGCTGTTCTGATCGGTCGACTCAATCGCAGTCCGTCCGGTGGCTGGTCTTCCCGCTGGTATCTTGATGTTGTTGGCCGTGCCAACGAATGGTCAGACAGTCATCGACAGTTGCAGGAGCTTGCGCAGCAGGGTGTCGAGGATGTTGCAGATATACTTGCAACACGTTTTGCGGCTACCGGCCGTGGCAATAGCGGTGACATTATTAAAATCACTGTTAATGGAATCGAGACGCTCGATGCCTATGCACGCATAAGCCGGTACCTGGCATCGCTGTCATCTGTCAGTCGTGTAGATGTGGATGAACTGCTTCCGGGCAGTGTGCAGTATTCGCTGCAGGCAAGTGGCGGTTTGCAGAATTTAACGCGCACAGTTGCTATCGGGACGGTTCTGGAGACAGATCCCGGCGGGTTGCCGGGCAGCTTCCGCCTTCGACAGTGACCGGACCGGCATGCAGGCACGGGACATACCC
Source organism: Gammaproteobacteria bacterium (assembly GCA_029881775.1). Taxonomy (GTDB): domain Bacteria; phylum Pseudomonadota; class Gammaproteobacteria; order UBA9214; family UBA9214; genus UBA9214. The sequence goes on along the minus strand of JAOULY010000418.1, from coordinate 417 downwards.
AATCTCATTACGGTCTTCCGGTTTCTGCTGGTAACACCGGTTGTCTGGGCCATGCTGGAAGGCCGCTTCGATCTTGCCCTGTTGCTGTTCGGTATTGCCGGTCTGTCCGATGCCGTCGATGGTTACCTGGCCAAACGCAACAACTGGTCCAGCCGGCTTGGCGCAATCATGGACCCGCTGGCGGACAAGCTGTTGCTGGTATGCGCCTTTGTGACGCTCGGCTGGCTGGACCTGATACCCCTGTGGCTGGTTGTCCTGATCATCCTGCGGGATATTATTATCGTCGCCGGTGCCCTTGTTTATCATTATAAAGTCGAGAAAGTCACCATGGAGCCCAGCATGGTGAGCAAGTTGAACACCTTTACGCAGATTCTCCTGGTATTTGCGGTCATGTTTTCAAGCGGCATCCAGGCGTTG
>JAOULY010000416.1 GCA_029881775.1 Gammaproteobacteria bacterium | reverse complement strand
GGCCCGGTATGGAAAAGGCAATAAACATCACCCCCAGCTGGCCAATCGATGAATACGCCAGCATGCGCGTCAGGTCCTGCGCACGCCAGGCAGCCAGTTCACCGGTGATCACGCCCAGCACACCCAGCACCAGCATGATCTGCAACGCCTCCGGTTGCTGGAACACCAGCACCAGCAGGCGCACGATGATCAGCAACGCCAGCTTGGAGACGATGCCCGCCAGTATTCCCGCCACCCGCTTCGAGGTCGCGCCGTACACCTCCGGCACCCAGGCATTGACCGGAAACAGTTCGGCCTTCACGCCGGCGCCCAGCAGGATGAAAACAAATGCCGCCAGCCCCTGCGGGCCGTCGAGCGTAGCGGACAGTTGCGCCAGCTGTGCCAGGTTCAGGGTGCCCGTCGTCATGTAGACCAGCGCAATACCCACCAGCATCAGCGCCGCGCCGAAGCTGCTGATCACCGCGTAGCGCAGTGTCGCAGCGTAGGCCGCACCGGTACCGCGGGCAGCCGCGAGTCCGTAGCTGGCCACCGCGGTGAGTTCATAGAAGACATAGATATTGAACAGGTCACCCGACAATGCCAGCCCGGTCGTGGCGGAAGCCAGCACCAGCGTCAGGGTTGCCGCACGCACCCGCCCCTCGCCATCACCGCGTGCCGGCCACAACAGCAGGATTCCCAGCGAGATGGCAATGGCAAACAGCAGCGCAAGCCGGTCAACATAAAAGGTGATACCCAGTGGCGGCTGGAAGCCGCCGATGGCAATCACCAGTGTCGTGTCGGCTACAGCACTCCAGGCCTGCAGGCCAATGACAATATTCACGGCCAGCACCAGCGGCCCGAACAGGCGACCGGCCATGTCGGACAGACGGCTGACGATCGGCAGCAGGAAGGCGGCCAGCAGCGGCAGGGCAAACATCCATACCACGTTATTCATGATCCACCCTTGCGCATGACGGTTGCCGGCACGTCCAGCGGCGCGTCCGCGCTGCCCGGCAACGGCACCCCGGCGGCTTTTGCGAGATCACGTTCCAGGTGTGTGCGTAATTCGCGGATATCGAGCGTGCCGTAGACCGTGTACAGACGCAGCACCAGCGTCATCATGAAGGCCTGCACCGCCACACCGATGACAATCGCGGTCAGCACCAGCGCCTGTGGTACCGGGTCCACCATGCTGGCCGGCACCACGCCGTCCACAATGATGGGCGCAACAGCACCGGCACGGTAGCCGGACAACATCAGCAACAGGTTGGCGCCGGTCTCCAGCAGTACGATGGATAGCACGATACGCACCAGGTGATTGGCCATGACGATGCCGAGTGCGCCGATCCCGACCAGTCCGAAGGCCGCGGTGAACAGCATGAGACCGATATCCGGCGGCGTCACGGGTCCAGTGCCTCGTATTCGGCAATATGCGCCATCAGGCCGGCCAGTTCGGTGCCGACCTTCAGGCCGACGGCGATATACAGCAACGGCAGCGTCCCCGCCGACAACAGGCCGCCCATTTCACCCTGCCCCAGCAGTGGTTGCAGAAACTCGCCGCCGGTCAGCAGTGCCAGCAGACCGGTGACGATAAAGGCTGCACCGGCAATGCCCTCGACGATGGCAAACGAACCGTGCGGAAAACGCGTACCGGGGCGTGCCAGCAGCGGCAGGAAGAATGCGGCCGCGAGAATGACGCCGCCCTGGAAGCCCCCGCCAGGGGTCAGGTGGCCGTGCACGATAATGAACAGGCCGACCATCAGCAGCAGCGGGAACAGCACATCGGCCGCGGCACGCAGGATGAAACCGGCGTCAGGGTCATGCCGTGCACTGGTACCGGCATGACCGAGCACCAGGCCACCGGCAGTCGCCGCCGCGAACAGGATGGCGAGTTCGCCGAGGGTATCGATGGCACGGTAACCGAGCACCACCGAGGTCACTATATTGGCCGCGCCCACCTGCTCCGGCGAGGCCTGGTTGATCGCGCTGCCGACCAGCATCGGCGCCATACCGAACTCGAACTGTCCGGCAATCACGAACAACAGGAAGGCCAGGCCGGCGAGAAACAGCAGTGACAGGTAATTGCGCATCAGCTGTCCCCGTCCGTATCAGCGCCGGCCTGCGGCGCGGACGCGGCCGTGCCTTCTATCCGGTGCAGGCCAAGACGCCGCAGACACAGCGCCATGATGACACCACTGAGGCCAGCACCGACCGCGGCCTCGGTCAGCGCCACGTCCGGCGCGCGCAGCACCACAAAGATGACCGCGGCACCCAGCGAGACCACCGAGGTGGCCGCCACTGCCGCCAGGTAATTCTGCAACACGAGCACGGCAACGGCACCGACCAGCATAATGACGGTCGCCAGCAACACGATCCAGTTGGCCAGTGACTCCATCAGTCCGTACCCGCCTCGTCGTCCCGCGCTTGCACGCGCCAGGGTCGAATGCCGGCGATGAGTGCCGCGCGCGCGATCGCTGACGAACTGACCGGGCTGGTGAACAGCACCAGCACACCGATGACCAGCAGGTTCGACCACCAGTCAGGGTGATGCAGGC
>JAOULY010000417.1 GCA_029881775.1 Gammaproteobacteria bacterium | reverse complement strand
ACCTGCTGCAGTTCGCCCTGATGGGTTCGGAGCAGGCCGGTGCGGTAGACGGGAATCGCAATCCGACTGTCGGTGTACTGAATATCGGCGAAGAAGAAATGAAGGGCAACGAGCAGGTCAAGGAAGCAGCGCGACTCATCAGTCAGAGCGGCTTGAACTACGCCGGCTATGCCGAGGGTGATGATATCTACAAGGGGAATTTTGACATCATCGTCTGCGACGGCTTCATCGGGAATATATCTCTCAAGACCAGTGAAGGCGTGGCAAAAATGATCGCTGCGTTTATCAAGCAGGAGTTCACCCGGAATATTTTCACCAAGCTGGCCGCATTAATCGCCATGCCGGTGCTGAAGGCATTTCGTCGCAGGATTGATCCGCGCCGCTATAACGGTGCCAGCCTGCTGGGCTTGCGCGGCATCGTCATAAAGAGTCACGGCAGTGCCGATGCACTGTCTTTCAATAATGCCATCAAGGTAGCGATTCTCTCGGTCCGTGAAGCGGTTCCTGATCGAATCAGCGCGCGGTTGCAGTCATTCCAGGAAAACAGGCAGGCCTCATGAAGTATTCGCGAATTACCGGCACCGGCGGCTATCTTCCCGAGAAGACGCTCAGCAATCACGACCTGGAAAAAATCATGGATACCACTGACGAGTGGATTCGTGACCGTACGGGTATTTACAAGCGCCATATCGCGGCCGGCGACGAAACCACCTGCGATCTTGCCGAGGTAGCCGCCCTGCGCGCCATGGAGGCAGCCGGTAAAACACCGCGCCAGGTTGACCTGATTGTATTTGCAACGACCACGCCCGACCGGGTATTTCCAAGTACCGCATGCCTGTTGCAGCAGCGACTCGATATTCATGGCACCGCAGCCTTCGATATCCAGGCGGTGTGCACAGGGTTTATCTATGCGCTCGGCGTGGCTGACAAGTTTATCAAGACGGGTGCGGCAAAATGCGCGCTGGTTGTCGGCGCCGAGACGCTTTCGCGAATCGTTGACTGGAACGATCGCGGTACGGCAATCCTGTTCGGTGACGGTGCCGGTGCGGTCATCCTGGAAGCGGATGATGAGCCGGGGATACTGTCAACACACCTGCATGCCGATGGCAGTTACGAGCATCTCCTGACGGTGCCCGCCGGGATTTCACAGGGCTATGACAAGGTTCAGGCCGGACAGGCGTACGTGCAAATGCAGGGTAATGAAGTATTCAAGATGGCGGTCAATACGCTCGGCCGTATCGTCGATGAGACGCTCGCCGCCAATAACATGGAGAAGTCCGATATTGACTGGCTGATACCGCACCAGGCCAACATTCGCATCATCCAGGCGACGGCACGCAAGTTACGCATGTCAATGGATCATGTAGTGGTGACGGTTGACGAACACGGTAATACCTCGGCGGCATCGGTGCCGCTCGCGCTCGATACGGCTGTGCGGGATGGCCGCATCAAGCGTGGTGAAACACTGCTGATGGAAGCTTTCGGCGGCGGGTTTACCTGGGGTTCCGCACTGGTCAAATACTGAACGGGAGCATCGACGTGCCTGCAACGACTGACAACAGCCTGGCGATGGTATTCCCGGGCCAGGGCTCTCAATCCCTCGGCATGCTGGCCGAACTGTCTGCGGAATATGCTGCGGTCAGTGACACGTTCGCCGAGGCCAGCGAGGTGCTCGGATACGATCTCTGGAAACTGGTGCAAGACGGGCCGGAAGAAGATCTCAACCAGACCGACAGGACGCAACCGGCCATGCTGGCGGCGGGCGTTTCCGTCTGGCGCGTATGGCAGTCACTTGACGGCGCCAGACCATCGGTGATGGCCGGCCATAGCCTGGGCGAATATTCAGCACTGGTCTGCGCCGGCGCGCTCGGTTTTACCGATGCCATTGCACTGGTTGCGGAACGCGGTCGTTGCATGCAAAGTGCCGTGCCGTCCGGTGTCGGTGCAATGGCCGCCTTGCTGGGTCTTGCTGACGATGTTGTCGCCGATGTTTGCAAAACTGCGGCTGATAATGAGGTGGTCGAGCCGGTCAACTTCAATTCACCCGGACAGGTTGTTATCGCCGGCAATAGCGCGGCGGTCGAGCGCGCTATCGAGCTGGCGAAGGCGGCGGGCGCGAAGCGTGCCGTGACATTGCCGGTAAGCGTACCCTCGCATTGTGCCCTGATGACGCCGGCCGCGGAGAAATTTGCCCTGACGCTGGCGGATGTCACTATCCATTCACCCGCGATTCCGGTAGTCCAGAACGTCGATGCCCAAAGCCATGAGCAGCCGGAAACAATCCGCGATAATCTCGCCAGGCAGCTCTGTAAGCCGGTTCTCTGGGTCAGCAGTGTGCAGACGATGCAGTCACAGGGTGTGACGCGCATGCTCGAGATGGGGCCGGGCAAGGTGCTGACCGGGCTGTGCAAGCGTATCGATAAAACAATCGACAACAGGGCGGTGTTTGACCCCGCGTCACTGGCCGCCGCACTTGCTGACTGAATAAAACATTCAACACCAGGATTATGACATGCCATTAAGCAATGAAATCG
>JAOULY010000415.1 GCA_029881775.1 Gammaproteobacteria bacterium | reverse complement strand
AAACAGGCTGCCAGGCGTCCCAGGCCACCATTACCCAGTCCGGCATCCGGCTCTTCCTCGATGACATCTTCCAGTTCCACTGAAAATTCCAGTAATGCATCGCGCGTGGCCTGTTCCAGGTCAAGATTGAGCAGGTGGTTGCCGAGTGCGCGCCCGATCAGGAACTCGAGCGAGATATAGTAGGCCTTGCGGGTTTCAGGCTGGTTATGGCGCTTCCAGGTGCTGTGCCATTGCGACATGATGCGGTCGCGGATGGTCAGCGACATGGCCTCGTACAGGTAAAACGGTACGAACCCCATAAAATGTCCGAGGTGATTGCGGAGGTAACGGTTAAAACTGCTGGACAGTGAGTGGCTGTCAGCGGGCAACGGTACTATCTCCGTGATGGAGTTCTCTTCAATCCAGTCCTGTTTGTTCATGGTGATATCTCTAGTTGATACAATTGCTGATAATGTCTTGCGCTGGCTTCCCAGCCCAGTGCTTGTTGCATGCCGGTTCGGCAAACCTGGTGCCATGCCCTTGGATGGGCCAGGCAGTCGAGTGCGCGCAGGGTGCAGTCCAGCAGTGCATCGGCACTGGTTTCCCGGAATACAAAACCGTTGGCGGTCCTGTTTTTCAGGGTGGTTGGCGTGGTGTCGACGACGGTGTCGGCCAGGCCACCGGTATCATTCACAATTGGCGGTGTGCCGTAGTGCAGGCTGTACATCTGGTTAAGGCCGCAGGGTTCGAAGCGTGATGGCATCAGGAACAGGTCGCAACCGGCCTCGATCTTGTGTGCCAGGGATTCCGAGTAACCGATGAAGACATGCAGGCGCTCCGGGTGCTGTTTCGCGAGTGCCAGCAGGCTGGACTCGAACAGCTTGTCACCCGAGCCGAGAATCACCACCTGCGCAGTACTCTGCTCGAACAGCTCCGGCAGCATGGTGGCGACCAGGTCGATGCCTTTTTGATGCACCAGGCGGCCAATGAAGCCAAGCAGCGGGGCATCGTTGTCCGGCAGCCCGACCGTTTGCAGCAGGTCGGTTTTGTTGATGCGTTTACTCTTGATGCGATTGCGAATGGCGCCGTAATGGGCAGCCAGGTAACGATCACTGGCCGGGTTCCAGGTGTCGAGGTCAATGCCGTTCAGGATACCGGTGAGTTTGTCGCCCATGAACATTAGCAAACCATCGAAGCGATAACCGAATTCCGGGGTGCAAATCTCCTTCGCATAGCTGGGACTGACGGTGGTTACCCGGTCAGAGAACACCAGGCCAGCCTTGAGCATGGAGAATCCGCCATAGAATTCAATATAGTCCGGGGACCACCATGCGGCCGGCAGATGCAAGCGGGTGAAGTCCTGGTGGGAGAAGTAGCCATCGTAGGACAGGTTGTGAATGGTAAACACCGTTGCCGGCGACTGCGGTGACTGGCTGAGAAAGGCCGCTACCAGCCCGGTCTGCCAGTCATGGCAGTGCACAAGCTCGGCCTGCCAGTCCGGGTCGGGTGACTGTAATGCCAGCATGGCCACCGCGCGGCTGAACACGGTAAAGCGCTCGGCATTATCCGGCCAGTCGATGCCGTTTTCCTGCACATACGGGTTACCGGGCCGGCCAAACAGTGCAGGCACCTCGACCAGGTACAGCCGTTCGCCGAGGCCTTCAAGCTGTGTCTGCAGTATACGTACATGATGCACAGTCCCGGCACCGGGAATATCCCATTCCGCCACGACATCCAGCGGACCTGCCTCGTCCAGTACCTGGCCGTAGCCGGGCAATACCAGTCGCACACTGTCACCCAGCCGGTTCAGTGCGCGTGGCAAACTGTATACCACGTCGCCCAGGCCGCCGGTTTTGATCAGCGGGTATGCCTCACTGGCGGCATAAAGAATCTTCACTACGCCACCTTGCTCAGCACCAGCCCTGACAATGGCGGCAACGTCAGCAGTAATGAATATCCGAAACCATGGAACGGGGTTGCGCTGGCCTCGACCTGCCCGGCATTGCCCAGGTCTGCGCCGCCATACCAGGCCGCATCGGTATTGAGTAATTCCCGGTAGAGGCCGCCCTCAGGCACGCCTATGCGGTAGTTATCCCGCGGTACCGGGGTGAAATTAAAGGCACAGATCACCGACTCATGCAGGGATTTACGCAGGAATACCAGCACCGACCTGTCAGCGTCGTCACAGCTGATCCATTCAAATCCTGTGCTGTCGAAGTCATGGGCATACAGTGCCGGCTGCCCGCGATACAGGTGATTCAGGTCATGCACCAGGTTGGACAGGCCGGCATGCTTGTCCATGCCGGCGACCATCCAGTCGAGCGACTTGCGTTCGCTCCACTCGTTCCATTGCCCGAATTCGCCACCCATGAACAGCAGTTTCTTGCCGGGATGGGTGTACTGGTAGGCGTACAGTGCGCGCAGGTTGGCAAACTTCTGCCAGACATCGCCGGGCATCTTGTCGAGCATGCTGCGTTTCATGTGGACCACTTCATCATGCGACAGTGGCAACACGAAATTTTCGCTGTAGGCGTATAGCTGGCTGAATGTCAGCTGGTTCTGC
>JAOULY010000414.1 GCA_029881775.1 Gammaproteobacteria bacterium | reverse complement strand
TACTGCAACGAGCGTTTGACCACTCATTTTTCCGAGTGCCTCGGCACGCAGGTCGCCAATACCACCACAGCCAATCAGTCCGTATTCCATTGTTTCAGCTTTATCCCTGGGTTTGGAGAACCAACGATTATAGCCATGGCCGGTGACAGGACAAGGGATGTTTCAGTGTTGCGTCAATTTGACGCGATGTCAGATATTGCGGGCAGGTGGGCGCGGGGGGGTATGTATGGATTTGCATAATCCGACACTGCGAGTGCCTGCCGCAAGCCCCGGAGCGTGCAATCAGCTTCCTTCAGATGAAACAGCCCGGTGCCTGGCGATGTAAATGCATTGGAGTGACTCCGTGCATTTGCTAGTGCAAAGGCCGGCAGGCATCAAGAAACTTGCGAATAATCAGTTCTGCGCCCGCTGTTTTTGCGGTAACTGCATGACCGGCTCCGGGTATTGTGTCCAGTGTCAGTTGTAGAGAGCCGGCGCCGGAAACTTGCGCGTAATAGTATTCAGCATGGCGGGCGGTGATGGTGCGGTCGTCTTCACCGAGCACAATCGCGATCCGTGTATCAGGGTAGTTGTAGTTCCATGCGTCTTCGACGAAGGCGCTGGATATCCTGAAATTATCCTGGTGGTCTTGCTTCTGGCGGGCACAGATCCCGGAGCCATCATTTGGATAGCCGAAAGCCATGTCAATGGTATTGCGTTCATTTTGATCCCCGAATAGCTCGGGATGATCCGCATCCTTGATACAGCTATGGTCAAGTCGCGACCAATTTGGACCAGATTCCATCAGTGCCAGCGAAATTATCTCGCCCAAATTGTAGCGGGACAGCATATAGGCGATTTCGGTGGCTCCGTTGGAATGACCGCCGGCACAAAATGCTTCTCCGGGTGACTGTGCATGGATGTATTGGTAAATCCACCGTGTGGCTGTGGCCGGCTTGCATGCCAGCAGCGGCAGATTCTCCCGGGAGCCGGGTTCGGCAACAATCCAGCCGCGTGCCCATTTCAGTTGCACGGTCCGGAATCCTGAGTCCTGTAGTCGTGAGAGGATTTCCTTCTGGGTTGATTCCAGTCGCCTGTCCTCGGCACTCACATCCTCTCCGTTACCGCTCTTGAGATCCCACCAGAAGTTGCCGGTCCAGCCTGACAGGAGCAGGATGGTTCCCCGGCCTGGTATTTCATCGCGGGGAGGGCCGACCCTTAACGAAGCTCTCTCAGGCTGATTCAGCTCCGGGCAGGCTATTTCGAGTTCATAGCATACCTCGCCACCGCAATCTGTTGGTCCCGACAGCAGTGTGACCGCACCGGTGGCATAACTGTCCGGTATGCGTATCGGTCTGGATTCCCAGATATCGTACAGAGCAAATGCCAGCAGGCCGCAGAGGGTGAGTATCAATACGCTACGCCGGTACCGGGAAGCAGTTTTTACCAGCCGGGAAAGACCGGGAATGATTGACTCGCGCAGGTGGCGTGGCAGCATTATGCAGACCAGCAGGGGGGCGAGTGTCATCGCACTTACAGACAGCATCAGCCTGTTGAGGTCAGCATAATATTTATCTGGCGCATGTACAGACTGGCCGCTGATCAGCGAATTCAGGAAGTCACCAGCCTGTCCGTGATAAATGGCGTTGACCAGTATGTATCCTGTGAACCAGATTAAACCCAGGCAGGCTGCGGCAGCCACGAGAATACGCAGACAGCGGTTATTGCCTGATTTATGAATTTTACTGTCCATTCGTGATCCTGTTTAGCTCCGGCCGTGAAAAACGGAAAATCCGTCTCGTTGCGAAATCATAACGGCGGGCAGACTTAAAGCGTAATTGTTAAATGCGGTACTGCAAGAGGGTATTAACATGGCAGATCAATTATATATCAAGTAACCACGTGCCTGATCAAGGTGGCAGGAGAAAATATATTCATCGCTGATAACACTGTAAATCCATACTGAAAACAGGACGGGGCTTCATGAGTATGTCGTCATGATGGAGTTATATGTCGTGGTGATACAGATTTTCCTACAACGATGGATCCGGAATTATAGTGAGGATTTGCAGCAGACCTTCGATGCTTTCGCGGTGGCAACTGCATGGCGGGTGCGGTTGGTTTATATCCCTTGTCGTGATTATTCACCTGTCCTGTTGGACTGCTACCCTAAAGCAGGTTGGATCCCTGCGGGATATATTGTTCGGGCATGTCTTTCTTGAAACACCGCGAAGACTTCACGAAAAAATTATAATAAGTAATGTGCCTGAATGCCGCAATGCCATCCATCCATGTGATCTTTTTTCCCTCGATATAATTCCGGGGGTAATAAGAGATTGGTAGCTCATGTACCCTAAGCTTGAGTTTGGCGGCCTTGGCGGTTACTTCAGGCTCAAAACCGAAACGGTTCGAATCAAGGTTGATATTCTTTATTACGCCGGCCAGGAAAAACTTGTAACAGGTTTCCATATCTGTGAGATAAAGGCCGCTGCACAGATTGCTGTATATGGTCAGTATCCTGTTAATCAGGTAATGGAACGTTCTGAATACTTGTGTGTTTGACTT
>JAOULY010000412.1 GCA_029881775.1 Gammaproteobacteria bacterium | reverse complement strand
TCTGGCCGGGATAGCCGTCCATCACAGTGAGAAGTGGTCAGAGCCGTCACTTGCCTGGCTGCGGACTGCCGACACTGGCTATACTTTTGGTGTGACTCCTCCTGATACAGGGGAACTGACTGAAATCATCGCCGCCACCAAGGCACTGCCCGACCGGGAAATCCATGAGCGCCTGGATGCCATTGAAAAGACACTCGGGCTGGAAGACGACAAAGCACCGGCCTCTCTACTGAACTGGGACCAGGTCCGCGAAATGCTGGCATCCGGCCTGGTCGAGGCAGGCAGTCATACCTGCCACCATGTACGTCTGAATGCGGACACACCACCAGCCCTAATGGAAAAGGAAATAATCTCCAGCAAACAAACAATCGAACAACATACCGGCAAAGCTGTACAAACCTTCTGCTTTCCGAACGGTGACTATACCGATGCAGCACTCACGCTCGTTCGCCAACACTACGCCGGTGCGGTTACGACAGAAACAGGCTGGAATGCCGCGAACACCGACAGCCATTGCCTGTCCCGCATAGGGATACACAATGACATCAGCCGGGACCAGACGGCCTTTTTGGCACGCCTGTCGGGATGGATCTGAGGTGCCTGACCTTCCAAAGCAAGAAAGAAGGCACATCCTGGCTGATCCGGTTGCCGCCTGCCGGGAGCGCTTTCCGCAGGCAGCGGAGGGGCAACTCGCGGCCCTCCGCAGGCTGCATGATGACTACAGCGTGCTGCAACAGCAGCAACGGGATATCGAGGATCAGACACGCCGCCTGTCCCGGAAAATCGGTGCCGCCAAGCACAATAGCAAACCGGTCGACGCCCTGATGTCTGAAATGCAGACGCGCAGTGAGGAACTGAAGGCTGTAACGGCACGACGAACACAAACCGAGACAGAGATCCTGGATTACTTTGCCACCGGAGACACTGCCACACAGGCGTCACCGGCCAATAACGCACCGAATAGTTCCCGCTACCCGGCAGGCGTGGCACCGGAACAGGATCCGGACATCATACAACTCGACGATGAAATCGATGCATGGAACACCTATGTGGCGAGTCACCCGGCGGCATCGATTTATCACCGCGCCGAATGGCAAGAACTGATTCGCAAGACATTTGGACATGAATGCATTTACCTCTTTGCACGCGACCGTAACAAGGAAATTGTCGGTGTCCTGCCGCTGGTCCGCCTGAAGAGCCGGCTATTCGGGGATTTCATCGTTTCCATGCCGTATTTCAATTATGGCGGGGCCATCGCCGATCATCCACTGATCGAACAACGCCTGATGGAAACAGCCAATGCACACGCCGCCAGGGCCGGCTGCAGCCATATCGAATACCGCGATACCATACCCCGCGCAGGCCTGCCGGTACGCAGCAAGAAAGTCAGCATGCTGCTGCCACTGCCTGACAGCCACCAGGCTCTCTGGGACTGCTTTACATCCAAGTTGCGCGCGCAGATCAGGCGTCCACAACGCGAACAGCCGGAAGTCAGGTGTGGCGGCCCTGAGTGCCTGGATGACTTTTACACGGTATTTGCATGCAATATGCGCGACCTTGGTACACCGGTCTACGGGAGATCTTTTTTCACAAACATTTTGCAGGCATTCCCGCTGCAATGCACAATAGTAAGTGTGCGGCTGGATGGAAAACCGGTAGCTGCCGCCTTCCTGATCGGCCACGACAGGCGACTGGAAATCCCCTGGGCGTCGGCCATTCGGGAAGTGAACCATTTGAGCATGAATATGCTGCTGTACTGGGAGGCACTGAAGCTTGGCATTGACCGGTGCTACCGGGAGTTCGACTTTGGCCGCTCCAGCCGGGATTCAGGCACCTTCCGATTCAAGCAACAATGGGGCGCGCAGCCACAACCCTTATATTGGCATTACTGGCTGCAGCCCGGCAGCGAACTACCGGAACTGAACCCGGACAACCCCAAATATGCACTGGCCATCAACACCTGGAAACGATTACCGCTGTGTGTAGCCAACCGCATCGGGCCGACAGTGGTAAAGTATCTGCCCTGACACTGACGACATTATTCGTACAGCGAATTGAAGAATCTACTGAAAAAACTACTGGTGCCGGTACTCGCCAACCGCCAGGTCAACGCATTCGCTACGCGACTGATGGGTCACGGTATTCCGGTTTTCATGCTGCACCGCATCGCTCCCGATGAAGGTGCAGGCAGCGACACCATCACCTCCGGGCACCTGCGGCGCTGCCTGAGTTACCTGGTCAGAAATGACTACAACCTCATCTCCCTGGAGCAACTGGTAACGACACTGGCAAATTCTGAAACCTTGCCACCACGCGCCGTGGTCTTCACGATGGATGACGGTTTTATCGACCAGGCAGACGTCGCTGCGCCGATCTTCAATGAATTCTCCTGCCCGCTGACATTCTTCGTCATCACCGGCATGCTCGACCAGACGCTGTGGCCATGGGATGCACAGATTTCCTGGATCACCGAGACTTCCCGGCAACCCCTGCTGAGGTCAGTGATCAACGGTCATTCGGTAGAGGCCAGCCTCGTCGACGAGACAA
>JAOULY010000413.1 GCA_029881775.1 Gammaproteobacteria bacterium | reverse complement strand
CGGGGTTTTTTTATGCCTGTTTGTTACAGAGCAAATGGTTAATCAAACTTCCAGTTGACCTGTGCACTGATGATGTCGACCGAGGCTTCGTACTCGCCGTCAATAAGATGCGGGCCTTCGACCAGGGGCGCCGCCAGCGAACTGTAGGCGTCCGTGCTGTTGATGTCAGTGTCGTCGATGAACAGGTGTGCGTAGCCGAAATCTAGACTGATGTTCTTCGAGTACTTGAAGCCGGCACCGATTGTCAGCCAGGTGCGGTCCTCGTCCGGCAGTGCAGAAATGCGGAACTCGGGGCTGGGTGTCGGTGATTCATCAAAAGCCAGGCCGCCGCGTAAGGTCCAGCGGTCGTCCTTTTTGTAACTCGTGCCAATCGCGTAGCGGAAGCTGTCTTCCCATTTCAGCGGAATCGTGCTGGTAGTGCCGTTACCCAGCCTGAAGGCCAGCTTGTCGATGCGGCTCCACTGCGTCCACATCACGTCGGCCATCACCGCCCATTGCGGGTTGACCTGGTGAAAGGCGCTCAGCAGGATGCTGTCCGGCAGGTTGGCGTCTGCTTTGGCCGAGCCGGTAACCGCCGGGGCTGCACTGATATCACCTTCCAGTTCGACCTCGATTTTTGAACGGTAGGCGATGCCCAGACGGGTCGAGTCTGTGGGTTGCAGCAGTGCGCCGAAATTCCAGCCGAAACCCCAGTCGTCGACATCAATTTTTGAAGGGATATCGTTAGTAGTAGTGCCCGATGTGTCGGACGGGAAATCGCCATCGATGATGTTCTGATAAATGAGGTTCGCATACATAACGCTCAAACCTACGCCTACAGTGACATGCTCATCAACCTTGAATGACAGGGTCGGGTTGAGGTTGACGGTCTTGACCTCGCCTTCGGTCGATGAGTAGCGACCCACCCAGCCGTTACCGTATTCGGTCTTGAGCCCGAACGGGACGTTAATGGTCAGACCAAAGTTCATCTTGTCATTGAGTTCGCGAACATAGGCAAAGTGTGGCACGGCGCCGGTAACCCCCGCATCCGTGTTGTTGTCGGCACCTGCTAATATCGGTGGTCCAGAGGGCGGTGGTGGTGAACCGAGATAAGTGGGATTGTATGAAGCATCCCCGCTGAATTCGGTCTTTGGCAGAACCACGTGCAGACCGCCGGACACCTGTGTGCCCTCAAGGCGCGACATGCTGGCCGGGTTGAAGTAGATGTAGGATGCGTCCTCCGCGGCCGAACCCGCCCCCGCATAGGCCGTACCCATGCTGCTGACGCTCTGTTCGATAAGTGCGAAGCCGGCGGCTAATGCACTACCTGATGTCAGGGAAAGCAGTCCGGCGATGCAGGTTGCGTTGAGTCGACGTGCAAACGGGTGCGTGGTGGCCATCTGTGTTTCCTCCGGTTTAACTTATAAGTATGTGGAAATATGCCTGTCAGATTCCGTCTTATATGGTTGTCGGAATCGTCTTACTCTTGCGTTGGGCATACACTACTTCACCTGCATCATATAAACAACAATTTGTTGACAACACTGTAAGTGACTGTCAAAGTTGCCGGAGTTCATAAATGTCTGTTGCTAATTAACAACAATAGCCGGGTGACATGACAGTCTTGCATTTTAAAGAGAGGAGCAACTTGATGAAGACTTCCCACGGTTGGCTGCGTGCCACAACTTTATTTACGACCCTGGCTGTATCAGCAACAGCATCCGCGACCACGGGTTATTTCGCGCTGGGCTATGGCGCCAAGTCCATGGGCCTGGCCGGTGCCGTAGTTTCCAATCCGCAGGATGCCATCGCTGCGGCCGCCAACCCGGCAGGCATGGGCCTGGTGGGTGAGCGCTTCGATATAGGCATTCGCTTCTTCAGTCCGATCCGCGAAGCTGAAATCCTGACATCCGCGCCGCCATTGGGTGCGTCCTATGATGTCAGTGACAAGAGTCGCCGCAACCTGTTCTTCATTCCGAATTTCGGTATCACCAAAGAACTGAATAACAGGGTCACCGTTGGCTTCAGCATTTATGGCAACGGCGGTATGAATTCAACTTATGATGACAACATCTACGATCTGACGGCCGGTGCGTTCGGTGGTTCGCCGGAAGGTGTCGGTACTGCCGGCCTGACGCCGGATACCGGACGGTTGGGAATCGATCTTGCCCAGTCACTGCAGGCATTATCCGTTGCGTTCAAGGCCGATGAGCGGCATACGCTGGGCGCCTCGTTGTTGATCGGCGTGCAGCGCTTCAGTGCCCGCGGCCTGGGCAATTTCCAGTGTTTTACGTCTGCTGCGCTCGATCCGGCCAATGCGAACCTGGATAACCCGTTTACACCGGTTGTTGATCCTGGCCCTGCCTGTGCGCCAGGTGGTCCGCAAGCGGCGGCGATAGGATTCGTGCCCTCAAGACATCTCTCCGGTAACGGAAGTGACTGGTCGTACGGTGCCGGTGCGCGCGTGGGCTGGATCGGTCAGATCACCGATACACTGACGCTGGGCGCGACGGCTGCCAGCAAGATCTACATGAGCGAATTCGATGACTACAAGGAACTGTTCGCCGA
>JAOULY010000411.1 GCA_029881775.1 Gammaproteobacteria bacterium | reverse complement strand
GGATCCGGATAAACCGGCATGGCATGCGCAGTCGATTGAAAATGCCCTGCGCTTTGCCAGCGGTTTCCCCGCGCATGAACAGTCGCTCGCCGTGCTGACGCGTTCAGCCGAACAACTACTGGCTATCCACCAGAATCCACGGGCTATCGAGGTTGCCGGGGCCGTCATTAAAAACACGGCTGCCACCACGACGCAGCAACGGGTTGCCTGGACGGTGCAGGCGCATGCCTACTTTGACCTGGCTGATTACCTGCATGCAGAGCAGGCCTACCAGCAGGTACTGGCACTCACGGACGCAGATGACGAGAATAAACCAGCTATAACAGAAAGACTTGCAGCATCTATCTACAAGCAGGGTGAGGCAGAGAAGGCAGCGGGCGATACGGCCGCCGCCGTCGCCCATTTCCAGCGCGTGCGCAGCGCCACCCCCACGGCCAGCATCGTCGCCACGGCTGAATATGATGCCGCCGCCGGCCTGCTGCAGCTACAGGACTGGGGTGCCGCCGCCGGCATGTTGCAGCAGTTCCGCACGGCATTCCCTGACGATCCACGCCAGGGTGAAGTGACGCGTCGGTTGGCAACCGCTTACCTGTCAGCCGATGAACCACTGCAGGCCGCTGTTGAATTCGAACGTATCGGTCGTGACAGCGCGGACGCGACACTCCGTAAGGACGCGCTGTGGCAGTCCGCCGAACTGTATGCGAAAGCCGGTCGAACCGCGCAGTCGACCGAGCTGTACAGCGAATATATACGCCAGTTCCCGCAACCCTGGGAACCTGCTATCGAGGCGCGCCATCACATCGCCGGGCAGCACAGGCGGGACGGCAACACGGCCGCATACCACCGTACATTGACTGACATTATCGAGGCCGACCGGGCAGCAGGGGGTAACCGTACCGACCGCACCCGTTACCTGGCGGCAACTGCGCAACTGGTATTGGCACGCGTGCAGTTTGCACACTACGAAAATGTACGACTGACATTGCCGCTGAAGCAATCGCTCAACACCAAGAAGCGTCTCATGCAGACGGCGCTTACCCAGCTGGAGCTGGCAGCCGCCTACGAAATCGCCGGTGTAACGACTTCTGCTGCTTACCACACGGCACAGATTTACAGTCACCTGGCACGCGCACTGATGCAATCGGAACGTCCATCGAATCTCGATGCAGATTCACTGGAACAGTACAACATCCTGCTGGAAGACCAGGCGTATCCGTTCGAGGAGCAGGCTATTACGCTGCACGAAACCAACGCGGCACGCGTGCAAAACGGTTATTACGATGCCTGGATCGGCAAGAGCCTGCAGGCCCTGTCTGCACTGGTCCCGGCACAATACGCCAAACAGGAAAGAGGTGCGCCGTATGTTGCCACGTTGCGTTAAAAACCGGGTGGGATTCCTGTCATTCCCGCGCAGGCGGGAATCCAGCGGGAAACCATTCTCGCTGATGACAGAGTTCACAGCATACCTTTCAGGGTGCGATCTTCCTGAAGCCCGTGCGGGCTCCATGGGCTGGATTCCCGCCTGCGCGGGAATGACGAGGATTATTAAATTAACTCTTGCTGCAAGTATTTCCGGGATTCTGCTTGCCGGCTGCGCCGGTACCCCTGCTGTTAACAAAGTAATACCCGCCAGTGATACACAGCAGAAACCCGCCGCACCGGTCAAGGATGCCGAGGGCAAGCACCAATATGTGCTGGCACTCATGAATGATGAAAACTGGCAAGAGGCGGCGACTGAACTTGAAATTCTCACGGCCGCCCGGCCCGGGCTTGCCGCGCCGTGGGTCAACCTTGGCATTGTGCACACCATGCTGGGTGACAGCACGGCGGCGGAGTCCGCCTTCAAGCGCGCACTGGATGCCAACGACGGCAGCGCCGAGGCCTGGAACCAGCTGGGTATGCTGTATCGCCGCAGTGGTCGACTGGATGAGGCGCGCAGTGCCTATAACAGCGGCCTGCAATCGTCGCCGGATCATGCCGAACTGCACTGGAACCTGGCGATTCTGCATGACCGTTACCTGCCTGACCCCGTCATTGCACTGGCCCATTACGAACGTTACCAGCAACTGACGAAATCCGATGATCCACAACTCACACAGTGGATCGCAAGCCTGCGTGAGCAGGTGCCCAAAGCCGAACCCGCCAAAATGACTGCGGAGGCAAAGAAATGAATGTGCACCTTCAAATTAATTGTAGGAGCGGATCGCGTGCGCGAAAAATATTCGCGCACGCGGTGCGCTCCTACGGCGTAATAATTATTGCCTGGATGGCTTCATTCACGCCGCCGGCCCTGGCCGCCGATTCCCTCGACCTGGAGGGCGCCACGATTACCGGCAGCCAGGAATTACCCAAGGCGCTGCACATCGTGCCCTGGAAATCGTCCGAGGCGGGCGATCTCGCCGGTCGGCCACTGAACAGCCTGATCGATGAGATCCTTGCACCCATCGACCGTGACGTATTCCTCAGGGAACTCGAATATTACGAAGCAGTTCACAGTTCAGAGTAAACCGCGCATATATGGTTGAAAGGCGTGTAAATCTTGCCGGTTC
>JAOULY010000410.1 GCA_029881775.1 Gammaproteobacteria bacterium | reverse complement strand
TGTTGCTCTTTACTATTTTGTTGACGGTTGCCTGCACCAAAGACGAGGCGGCTGTGCATTCCAATGTCTCGACAGGGTCGCCTGAACGTGCCAGTCCTGTCAAAGCACCCGAGTGGTATCCGGCACCCAGTAAGGGATCGGGGGTCGGTGTCCGGCAGTCGGGCTCAGGTGTGCAGAATTCCGGTAATTTTTCTACCTACCTCGGCCAACCCTATGCGAGCGGTGCCGCACCGGCAGCGCAGCAAATGCCGGGTCCTGCAAATCACTGGGCGCCTGATTATGCCGCTGACGGCTATATCTGGCCCTCAACAGTACAACAAGCCCGGGGAACTCCACAGTATTCACCCTGGCATGGCGGTCAAACAGCCGATAGCACGGCGCAACTCCCGGCGGCGCCGATTGCACGCAGGCCATGGGGTGACGATGGCTCAAGCTACTCACCCCGGCAACAGGGTGGACAGAATGTCTGGCAGTTTCAGCAGACTCCACCGGCGGGTCGGGAGATGCTGAGTACCGGCCAGCAGGCGGGCAGGGTGCCACTGGCGCCGGTGCAGCCTGCATGGGGTCGATATCCGGGGTATGTTTGGTAATTGCCACGATTGAATACGTGGTTACTTTTAATCGCAGGAGGGTGTTAGCTGATGAATATGTTTTTCAGGATTGTTCGAATGATCGCAATTGCCGGCCTGCTGGCCATGCCGTACTCGGCCGCTCACGCATGGGGTGGCTGGGGTCCCTGGGACAACTATAACGATGGCTGGGGCGGCAGTGACTGGGGTCCGTTCGACATGGACGGTTTTGGTGATTTTGAATTGACCTTCCGCGGCAGTGGACGCGGATCCGGTTACGGGCGCGGCTACGGTGATTATTACGGACATGATTACGGTTATGGTGCACCGTACGGCGGCTACCCCGGCTGGGGCGGACCCGGTGGTTGGGGCGGACCCGGTGGCTGGGGTGGACCCGGTGGCTGGGGCGGACCCGGTGGCTGGGGTGGACCCGGCTGGTAACGACAGAATAGCGGCCTGCATGGCAGGCCGGTTGATCAGTGATGATGGCTCCCGGTGGTTACTGATCTGATATCCGTAAGGGAGATTTAGCAGCTTGAAATTTTGTGGCTGTATTTACAATCTGGAGGTAATAACAAATGAGCATTATCAAGAAAACTCTGTGTGCAGCCGCTGTAGCCGGCCTCATGGCAGTGCCATTCTCCGCAGCACACGCCTGGGGCGGCTGGGGTCCCTGGGGCAATAATAATGACGGTTGGGGTGGCAGTGACTGGGGACCGTTCGACAGTGACGGCTCGGGTGACTTCGATATGAGCTGGAGCGGTTCCGGCCGGGGCTCAGGTCGTGGTTCCGGCTATGGGCGCGGTTACAACCGTGGCTATGGTTATGGTGGCGGACCCTACGGCTACCCCGGTTACGGCTATGGCGGCGGACCGTATGGTGGGCCTTATGGTGGTCCCGGTCCGTATGGCGGCGCACCGTATGGCGGCGCACCGTATGGCGGCGCACCGTATGGCGGCGCACCGTATGGTGCACCACCGGCACCGCCGGCTGGCGCTGCCCAGTAACGTTGTTTGCGTGATAACGAGCCAGGCACAGCGATGTGTTCTGGCTCGTTTTTTTCCTTTTAAACCATGAATCGGAACCTCGAGTGATGCAAAAATCATTCAATTCCTGCCTGCTGGCGCTACTGACAGTTTTCATGACGCAGGCCGTGCCGGCCGCGACTGAATATTCCGCAATGACCCGGATCTCGACTGCACAGCAGGGCGATATGACGGCCAGGATTTTTGTTGGTGAAAACGGAATTCGCAGTGAATATGAAGCCAACGGTGAAACACTTGTTCAAATCACAGATTTCGAAGCCGGGGTTGTTTTCCTGGTTAATCCGGCCCTGCGCGCCTACAAGCAACGGCCAATAACGATGGCGGATGCTGCCATGGCTGGAAAATACCTGCAGTCACCCGATGACGGTCCATGTGCTGGCCAGCCAGGGCTTGTTTGCACGTCGCACGGCGCAGAGCAGGTCAGTGGCCGCATGGCGGTAAAATGGACAATGGAGCCGGCTGAGGGTGCCCAGGGCGGGGCATTGACCGTGTGGCTTGACCGTCAACGGGGTATGCCACTCAAACAGATACTGCCTGACGGCGCTACAATGAGCAGGCGTTTGCTGGGTACTGAAACAGTCAACGAGCGTCAGGCGGAGAAATGGGAAATAACGGTCACGCCCGCGAAAGGTGCGAGTAGCGTATCCTATCAGTGGTATGACGGAGAGCTCGGGACTATTATTCGCGAGGAGCAGCCAGGGGGCTATGTGCGAGACGTATATGAAATCAGGACGGGACCACAGCCCGCATCACTATTTACCGTGCCGGATGCTTACAGCAAGGTCGAGGCCGGACAGGATAAGTCACCACCGTTGCGCTAACAGGAAGAAACCATATGATCCGGGACAATAAGTACCGAGGGTGTGGCGTGACATGATTACAGTTATTGCAAATCTGAAGGGTGGTTCAGGTAAAAGCACGGTTGCGTTCAATCTGGCCGTCTG
>JAOULY010000408.1 GCA_029881775.1 Gammaproteobacteria bacterium | reverse complement strand
GTTGACATTCTCGACGAGGCGGCCTGCATCGCGTTGCTGGCAAAGGCAAGGTCCTGATTCAATCTTGCCGATCGCACCGGATTCCGGCAGTGTTGCATCGCCTCAGCCGACCTTCTTCATGTCACCGGCCAGTTCGCGTACCAGCGGGTAGAGCTTCTCGGTTTCGTTCTGGATTCGGTCCAGTACCAGCCCGAACATTTCCTCGGTCTCTTTAAGGAAACGGTCATGGTCGGCAATTGCCAGCGAGTCGGCGCTGCTGCGCGGGCACCACTGCCTGGTATAGGCCGACATTATTTTCCTGATCTCCTGTGAACCGGACATGAAGTTACGGGCCATTTTCTGGATGTCGTGATCCTCATGGGTGAGCAGGCTGCTGTAGAGATTCGTGTCGACCAGTTCGATGTGATGTTTGACCCGGTCCATGTAGCGGTGAAACAGTTCACAGCATGTTTCGGTATCGCACATGGAGCGTTCCCTGAAAAGGAACAGCAGTACGTTGGAGAGTTCCGTAATTTTATGATTCTCGTTGTGCAGTTCATCATAGGTGATCATTTTCGCTATCCTCTTTGCTATCCCGGGAGAGGTTATGGGTAATGGTTTCGATCTGGTCTGTATCTGGATGACCGGTCAGTGCCAATCTAGCTGGCCGGGCACTAGCGGAATATGATCAGGATCAAATTGACACAAGATTCATTCCGGCTTGCCTGTAATGCTGACAGCTAACCGGTACGCGGAGACCCCGTTATCCTGTAAGCGTGAAATTTACTGTGCGCGTGACCGCAGCCGGCACGCAAAATTACCTGCTGCTACTGGTGCCGGATCTGACGCCGTTTAATATTAATACAATGAGGCGAGCACAGGTATTGCCGGTTCAGGCTGCTTGCGGATAGCGGCCGCTTCAATAGCCGTGATTGCGGCTGAACACGGCCGGGAAAAGGCTGTGATATTGCTGTAATTATCCACAATAAGCCCCTGATTTGCGGGACATGTCGTCTGTGACACGTTATATTAGCCTGAGTTGTCACCAGATGGTCCTGTCGATGCTCAAGCCGCTTAACCTCAATTTGCTGTCCGGACTGGTCATTGCCATCGTGCTGCTGGGCGTAGTCAGTGCGGTGACGGTCTATATGAATGCACAGACCTACCGCGACCTGGCATTCAATTTCCAGCGGCAACACATGAGCCAGCTGCTGGAAAGCGAGGTCGCCGAAATCCTCGATGAGCAGGCCGCGTTCGCGCGGCGCATGGGTTTAAACATCCAGAAGGATGCCGGTTTCCGGGTGGCCTTTGATTCATCTGATAACGCAGCACTTGGGCAGGTGCTGCAAACGGCTTACCACCGTGCACCGGTTACCTCCGGCCAGATCGATGCAGTCGGCATCTACGTGTTCGATATCAACTTCACTTTGCTCGGCTACTCCTTTCGAGAGTCCGCTGTTAGCGATTACAGCGAGCCGGTTTGCGCCGGCCTGGCCGGTCGCATGCAGGCACGGAGTGGCGCGGAACGCCTGAAACCACTGAATGAGCTGTGTCTGCATGAAGGGCAGCTGCGTGCCGCGACGATTGTGCCGGTTGGCGGACTGCTGCCGACCGGCTTTCTGCAGGTGGTGTACGACCCGCTGGCCGGCATCGGCAAGCTCGCAGAACGTCTGAAAATGCCGGTGCTGATAAAAGATGCCGCTGGCAGCCGGGTGTTTGGTTCGCCAGGCTGGGAGGAGGCCAGCATGGCGAATCATGTCCAGTCCGGTTACTCACTCGAAACCACAACAGGGGCCCCTGTGCTGGAGATCATCGCTGCCCGCAATGCCGATGAACTGATAGTGGAAATCGACAGGACCAACGACCGCCTGTTGATAATCGTGGCGCTGGCGCTGTTATTGTCGGTCGGGCTGGCACTGTTGATCGTCAGGTATTCGGTATTCAAACCGTTGCAGAGCCTGAGTTACCAGTTGAAGGCGCGCTGGGCCCGCAGTGATGAAACCGGGATGGATAACTCCAAGGACTCGCCGGTGAGTTTTCATGCACTGGGTGAGCTGTATGAAACCTTGCGCGATATGGCGATACGTGACCCGTTGACAGGCACCTACAACCGCGCCTTGCTGGAAGACCGGTTGAGCCAGTTGATTGTCGAGCACCATCGCAAACCCGCCATCGCGGCCATACTCCTGATAGACATGGTTCGCTTCAAGTACGTCAATGACATGCTCGGGCACCATACCGGTGACCTGCTGCTGCAGAAAGTGGTTGCGCGTATCGCCAATGTTTTACGCGAGTCGGATACCCTGGCGCGCCTCGGTGGCGACGAGTTCGTTGTTCTGTTGCCGGATACGGACGCGGGCCAGGCGGAACAGGTCGTGCAGAAAATCATCCAGTCAATGCAGCGCGAATTCGAGGTGAAGGGGCATAAACTGTCTGCCTCGGTCAGTATCGGTATTGCCCTGATGCCGGAGCATGGTGAGGCAGTCGACGAGTTGTTGCGCAATGCAGACTATGCCATGTACAGGGCCAAGAGCGGCAATATGGGCTATGCAATACACGACCCGACCACGATTGACCATATTG
>JAOULY010000409.1 GCA_029881775.1 Gammaproteobacteria bacterium | reverse complement strand
CCCAACCGCTGTAGGAGCGCAGGTCTGCGCGAATATATTCCGGCCAACCATATTCGCGGACAACGTCCGCTCCCACAGCTCTGTGTTTTATGTAGGAGCGCCTTGCAGGCGCGATCAGGATCGATTCCCGCAACACCCCCAACCGCTGTAGGAGCGCAGGTCTGCGCGAATATATTCCGGCCAACCATATTCGCGGACAACGTCCGCTCCCACAGCTCTGTGTTTTATGTAGGAGCGCCTTGCAGGCGCGATCAGGATCGATTCACAACAGCATCAACCAATGTAGGAGCGCAGGTCTGCGCGAATATATTCCAGCCCATCATATTCGCGGACAACGTCCGCTCCCACAGCGCTGTCTTTAGCGTAGGAGCGCCTTGCAGGCGCGATCAGGATAGATTCACAACACCAACAACCACTGTAGGAGCGGACCGCGTCCGCGAATTCCCGGTTAAAAAGAATCGCGCTTGCGAAGCGCTCCTACAGCTGTCGATTTGCCTGCAGTAACTGGTTTTATCAGGGAGCAGGTCGAGTTTGTGCTTACCGGCGCCGACTTAAACCGATCAAACCCAGCAGCCCGGAGCCAAACAACCACACCGCAGCGGGTAACGGCACTGCGCTGATGTCGCCATCATGCACCGCCCACACACTTACATCGCCTGGTTTGTCGGCCCAGGATCGTGTGCCGGCCAAACTGCCGTTACCAAAATAGAATACCCAGGCGCTGGTAGCGTCGCGTTGCTCGCCGGTCCAGTAGACCCCCTGGATATTCGAGAACAGACCGACATTGCCAGTATTCTGTGTGCCAGTCGATCCGCCCAATTCATCGTAGAACAGATGATTGAATTCCCCGGTACAATGTGAGGTGGTGCAGCTATCCGCAGTCGGCAAGCGCCAGTTGGATACGCCGCCGACAGTGAGGCCGGCCGCCCAGGACACGGCAGCGTCCCAGTCCCGATTGCTGCCGCTGTTGGCATCCGCCAGCCAGGTGATGTTCAGGTCGGTGTCGTAAATCAAGCCACCTCCGTTATCAACCAGGGTGGCATGGACGCTGTTGGTGAACAGCATTAACAGGCAGGTGCATAGCACACTGCTCAAGTGGTGGTAGTTCATTTGCGCTCTCCGAAAAGATTTTTGTTATCGCGGGCTATTGTATTTGTTGCCCGACTGCGAGCGTACCAGACTTGTCCGGTGGCGCAAGTGGCCATGGCTGGTTACTGGATGGCAGGAAAAAACTAAATAACCTGCTGATAATAAAGTAAATAGTAATCACCCCGGCTAGGCCGCGAAGCAGTCGGCCAGGCGCTATTCCCCCGAAGTCCTTTATTTCCATCACAAAATTTAAAGCAGGCGTAAGTCGTGCCGATAGTACCTTTGTATTAACCAGAACCCGGTTTAATCAGGAGAAGAACCATGACTACGCGCTATATAAATAGGGGGAAGCAGGACGGCTTCACTCTCGTTGAATTACTCATCGTTGCCATTATCCTCGCGATTCTGGCGGCAATTGTTGTGCCGCAGTTTGCCTCGTCAACGGACGATGCGACTGACTCGGCCCTGCGCTCCAATCTGGCAGCCATTCGCGGCGCCATTGATTTATACGCGCAGCAGCATGGCGGCACCTTCCCGGGTGCGACCGCCAGCACGACAGCAGGTTGTCCGGGCGGTACCGGCGGTGGCGCCGCGGATGGCGCGGGCACACTCACGGGCCTGACCAACCAGTTGGGGCGTTATACCAATGCCGCGGGCGAGTCCTGCAGTATCTCGGATGACCCGGCCGGTGGCGTGGTTGAATATCCGTTCGGTCCTTATCTGAAAGCCGACGTGTTCCCGAATAACCCGGTCAACGGCAGCAACGACGTTACCTTCGTGGCCACGGGTGACCTCGCCATGGGTGGTGCCGATGCCACGGCCTGGCGTTTTGACACCACGTCCGGCAAGTTTATCGCCGACCAGACGACACTGGATGGTAACGGCGTCGCTTACGACACGTATTAAACCGGTTGCACATGATTACAGGGAACAACGGCGTTGAACGGAGTATCGCGTAGTCACGGTGTAACGCTTGTTGAACTCCTTGTTGTAGTAGCAATCATCGGGGTTGTCGCAGTCGCGGCAACCCCGTTTTTGTCGTCTGCCGATCCGCACAAACTCGATCTCGCGGCAGAAGAATTCGCCGATGCCATGCGCTTTGCGCGCAGTGAGGCCATGCGCACCGGTGAGCCGCGCGGTTTCGGGCAGCAGTCCACGGCGAAACGGATCAGGGTATTCCGCCCGGATACAGGCACCTCGCCCTGGACACTGAATTACGATGTCTACCACCCGGTCGGCAAGCAACTCTACGATGTTGATCTGAACACGCACCCGTTTGCGGTCGCCGATAGCGTGAGCCGCACCCCCGTCTTCATGGGCGCCTGCAACCAGACCGGCAATGTCTATTTCGACGCGAACGGTATTCCCCGTTGCGCGAACCCGGAAACCGTGCTGCTCGAACAATTTGCTGTAAGCCTGACAAAGGGCGGCCATACCCGTGTCGTCACCCTGCACGGCATCACCGGCCGGGTA
>JAOULY010000407.1 GCA_029881775.1 Gammaproteobacteria bacterium | reverse complement strand
CAAGGGGGATATGAGTTTCGTCGGTCCACGGCCTGAACGTCCTGAATTTGTACGGCGACTGGCCGAGAAAATTCCATACTACGCCGAGCGGCACAGGCTGAAGCCTGGTCTGAGTGGCTGGGCGCAGATTTGCTACCCTTATGGCGCTTCCGCAGAAGACGGCCTCGAAAAGCTGCAGTACGATCTCTACTACGTAAAAAATTACAGCATTCTGCTGGATATGCTGATCCTCCTGCAAACGGCGGAAGTGGTACTCCTGGGGCGTGGCGCGCACTAGTTCCCGGGTATTCTGTCCCGTTAGTATTTCCTGATGGTCATCGATGCACGTCCGGCCATAAGTGTTTTCTGCAGATGTTGTCTTTCTGTGACGTGCTTCACACTATTACCCCATTAGCACACACCGCTGAAGTAACCTTATTAACGTAAGTGCCAGCGTTACGGCAGGCGCAGCCGCGGTGAATTGCGTCTTGAATCGCTGTTTTCTTCTTCCCTGTGACCGGCTTCACAGCCCGATTGTGTGTTTCGACACGCAGATTTCCGCGTTATTCCCGAAATATAACTAAAGGATAGTTACTACACCGGCCGGGATCTGTCTGTTGCGCAGACCGGATGGAGATCTTCAGTTATGTTGACAGCTTGTCCTGCTCCAAAATTTTTCCTGCGCATCGTGCTGGCCGCCCTTGCAGTCGTAACGATGACGGCTTGTGTTGTCGAAGAGGAGGCCAGCCAGGTCAGTGCAGGATATATCACCGTCACTGGCAATAACGGTGGCGGATCAGATACATCGACCGGGGGATTCTCGCTGTCCTGGACGGCACCGGTGATACGTTCCGACGGGTCACCGATGTCACTGGCCGAGATTGACGGTTATCGTGTTTATTATGGCAGTACACAGGGTAATTACCCGGACAGCGTTGATGTCAGTGATGGCACAGCAACTTCCGCGACTATCAGTAATGTCCCTGTGGGGGAATACTACATAGTTATGACGACCTACGATTCGGACGGGCGTGAAAGTACGCAGTCCGGCGTGGTGTATAAGCAGGCGTTGTAATTCAGGGTTTCATACACAGGCACCCTGGCATCTATCCTGTCGGCATGAGTCTTCATCTGGATGGCCGGTAACAGGTACAGCTAACCGACCACAATCCCGGGCAACGCTATGTAGGGTTATTCAGTGATCTACCGGGTCATCCTGTGATGCGCGTCTCGCAAACCACCTGATTTCTGCAGCTATCTACCCCGTGTTTGACTGCTGTCACAAATTCAGCCAGAGCTTGCCTTTTTATCTCTCCCCGTGACCGGACTCACAGCCGGTTAGTGTTTTCCAGCACGCATTTATTTTTCTATTTACCGCAACCTAACTGAAGATTCTTACAGCACAGACCGGGGTCTGTCTGTTGTGCAGGCCGCATGGAGATTATCAGTTATGTTGACAGCTTGTTCTGCTCCAAACAGTTTTCTGCGCTTGTTGCTGACTGTCCTTGCAGTCATTGCCTTGAGCGGATGTATTATCGAAGAGGAATTTACCCAGGCTGGTTCTGGCGTGGGGCAAGGATTAACACCGGCTGGTTCGGGCGAGATCACTGTTGGTGGCAGCGTGGGTGACGGGCCGGTGACCGGTGCGACCGTGACGATCTACAATGCCTACGGTGCAGTTTTAGATACGCTTGTCAGTGACAGCCAGGCGAAGTACCAGATAAAGATAAGGGCCAAGGGCAACGAATACCCGCTGCGGCTTGAAGCCAGCGGCGGTATCGACCTGGTTACCGGACGGGTGCCGGACTTCATAATGGAGTCGGTCATCGCACACCCGTCTGTCAAGACCGCCAACATCAATCCGTTCTCGACCCTCATTGTGCAGGTGGCGGAGCAGCTGCCGGGTGGTCTCGGTGTCGACAATGTTAACGCTGCGAAGGCGGTGGTCATGGGTGCATTGTCATTCGGCCTGGACAGCAACTGGGTGGAGGATCCCGTTACTACAACGATTACAGACAGTAATGTTTCACACATCGTCAAGGCAAGCGAGTCCATGGGCGAGATGATTCGCAGGACGCGTGACCAGATTTTATCAACTGGCAAAGCGGTGGATGGTGATGCGATTATGCGGGCACTCGCAGCAGATCTGATTGATGGTGCTCTGGACGGGCGTGGTAGTCCTTCTGTTGACGCAACAGTGACTGCGGTCGCCGGTGTCGTTTCAGGACAGGTCCTGGTCGAAGCGCTCAGCAATAATCTTCGTGTCGATGGCGTGATAGCAACTGATGTCCTGGACCAGTCTATTACCTCTACACATCCCGGGGTTACGTCTGATCTGTTGACCGATAACGTACGCATTACAACTGGCATGTTGCAGCAGGCGCGTACCACGGTCGCGGCTGCCCGGGTACTGGACAGCAGTGCATCGTTGGCGCAAATCGCGACCATACTCAATGGTCTCAGCGCCAATACCACGGCCGCCAGTGTCGAAGCGGTGTTGCCTGCAAACGTTTCGCTGGCAATGTCCGGCGTGGTAGGTATGGTCCCGTACGCATCGTCCGCCGAAATCGAAGCGGTGAACGCT
>JAOULY010000406.1 GCA_029881775.1 Gammaproteobacteria bacterium | reverse complement strand
TCGACATAGCGCGCGGCCACCAGGGCAGCGTTCGGGTCAGCCTCGCCGAAGTCGGCCCGCCCTTCGCCGTGCGCAACCGCGATCGGCAACACCGATCCGCTCATGCCAGCGAAGAAAATCGACGGGGTCTCGAGAATTTCCAGCTGCGAGAAACGCGCCTCGAACTGTTCCGACTCATTGCGGACAAAGCGCGGCCATGCGTGCGCACCGGGGATAATATCCCGCAGCGTCGACAGCATCTGGCAACCATTACAGACACCGAGTGAGAAACTGTCTTCACGCGCAAAGAATTCACCAAACATATCGCGCAGGTTGACGTGAAACAGGACGGACTTCGCCCAGCCCTGCCCGGCACCCAGCACGTCACCGTAGGAGAACCCGCCACAGGCCACCAGCCCGCGGAACGCGTCCAGCGATTGCCGTCCCGCCAGCAGGTCGCTCATGTGCACATCGACGGTATCAAAACCGGCACTGTGGAATGCCGCTGCCATTTCAACCTGGCCATTCACGCCCTGCTCTCGCAACACCGCGATGCGCGGCCTCGCACCACGACCGGCGAGCGGCGCAGTCACATCGTCATTGATATCGAAGCTTGCGCGCGGCTGAATACCCGGGTCATCGCTGTCCAGCAGGGCGTCATACGCCTGCCGGGCACAATCGGAGTTGTCACGCAGAGCCTGCATTTGATACGAGGTTTCTGACCATGCACGCTGCAAGGCAACGCGCGTTTCGGACAACAGGGTATTTTCGTTTAACGAGACATCCAGCCGGTCGCCTTCATCGGGATGGCCGATCGCGTGCGCCACGTCCTCCAGGCCGTGCTCACGCAGGACGTTAATGACCTGGTCCAGCATCTCCTCACGCACCTGCAACACGGCGCCCAGTTCTTCTGCAAACAGCACGGCGAACGGGTCTTCGCCAAGCCCGTCCAGGTGCACTCGCATACCGGTGTGACCGGCAAACATCATCTCGCACAGGCAGGCAAACAGCCCGCCGTCAGAGCGGTCATGATAGGCCAGCAACAGGCCTGCACGGTTGAGCGCCTGCACGGCAGTGAAAAACGACTCGAGCATCGCGGCATCATCCACATCGGGTGGGGTCGCGCCGATTTCCTTGTAGACCTGCGCCAGCGCCGATCCACCGAGACGGTTCCTGCCGCCACCCAGGTCGAGTAACAGCAGCGCGGTCGCACCTGCATCGGTCTGCAGTTGCGGGGTGAGCGTTCGCCGCACATCCGACACCGGTGCAAATGCGGAAATGATCAGTGACAGCGGTGCAGTCACTGCGCGCTCGCCGCCATCAACCTGCCAGACCGACTTCATGGACATGGAGTCCTTGCCGACCGGTATCGCAATACCGAGTGCCGGGCACAGTTCGGCGCCGACCGCCTGTACCGTGTCATAGAGGATTGCATCCTCGCCGGGATGACCGGCCGGTGCCATCCAGTTGGCCGACAGCGAAACACGCCCGATATCATCAATAGCGGCGGCCGCAATATTGGTCAGCGCCTCGCCGACGGCCATGCGTCCGGAAGCGGGTCCGTCGAGCAGCGCCACCGGGGTACGCTCACCCATGGCCATGGCCTCGCCGGTATAGCCACGGTAATCAGACGCGGTTACCGCGACGTCGGCGACCGGTACCTGCCAGGGGCCCACCATCTGGTCACGCACGACCATACCGGTGACCGAACGGTCGCCGATTGTTATCAGGAAGGTCTTGTCCGCCACGGCCGGCAGTCGCAACACGCGGTAGGCAGCGTCACGGATATCCAGTCCGCTGGTATCGAATTCAGTGCGTGCCACCGGTATGCGTGCCACTTCGCGGCGCATTTTCGGCGGCTTGCCCAGCAACAGGCTCATCGGCAGGTCGATCGGTGAATTGTCGAAATGACTGTCCGTCAGCAGCAGCTGCTGGCGATCGGTTGCCTCGCCCAGCACGGCAACCGGGCAACGTTCGCGCTCGCACATGGCCACAAACATTGCCAGTTTTGCCTGGTCGACTGCCAGCACGTAGCGTTCCTGCGATTCGTTACACCACACCTGCATGGGCGTCATGCCCGGATCGTCGTTGGGAATTTTGCGCAATTCAAAACTGCCACCACGGCCGCTGTCATTGACCAGCTCGGGCACCGCGTTCGACAGGCCGCCGGCACCGACGTCATGGATCGAAACGATCGGGTTGTCGTCACCCAGTGACCAGCAGGCGTCGATGACTTCCTGAACGCGCCGCTCCATCTCCGGATTGCCGCGTTGCACCGATGCGAAATCCAGGTCTTCCGCACTCGCACCGCTCGACATGGAGGATGCCGCGCCACCGCCAAGGCCGATAAGCATGGCCGGCCCGCCCAGCACCCCGATCGGCGTGCCTGCAGGGATGTCGTTCTTGTGAACATGCCCGTCACGGATCATCCCGCAGCCGCCGGCGAGCATGATGGGCTTGTGGTAACCACGCAATTCATCGCCCTGCGCGCCGCGCACACGTTCTTCAAAGGTACGGAAATAACCGCACAGGTTGGGTCGGCCGAATTCATTATTAAAGGCGGCCGCACCCAGCGGACCATCCACCATGATG
>JAOULY010000405.1 GCA_029881775.1 Gammaproteobacteria bacterium | reverse complement strand
ATTATCCGGTCGCTCGACCAGTTCAATGGCATTGCCATCCGGGTCGCGGCAGAACAGCGCCCGGCGCCCGGAGCGGCTGAGGGTGTATGCAACCCCGGCATTGTCCAGCGCACTGATCAGTGCATCAAGGTCAGACACGTCCAGCGCGACATGGCGATCGCGTCCACCGTGCGCCGGCTGCCGGTGTCCCTTGTCGGCTGACGGCAACTCCAGCAGATGTATTTGCTGTTGCATACCCAGCTCCAGCCAGGCGCCCGGAAAGCCGAGGTCCGGCCGGTCGTGACAGACTGGCAAGCCAAGTGTGCCATGATAGAACGTCAGCGCGCGCTGCGTGTCTTCAACCAGCAGGCTGACATGGTTAAGCCGCACGATACCCGTCATGTGTCATCCGCCGCATGAATGCGTGCCGCCAGCCAGGCAGCCATGATGATCATGCCGCCACCGATCCACTCGCGCGCCAGGATAATCTCGTCCGTGAGCAACAGCGCGGAGACGGCGCCGGCCACCAGCTCGAACAGCAGGATAACCGCCGAGCGATGCACCGGCATCCGGGTCACGCCGTACAATACCGTCACTGTCATGACAAGAAACCCGCACAGGCCCAGCAGGACCGCCCAGCCGAAAACAGGCAAGCCGACCTCCGGCATCCCGGCCCCGCTGATGACAATCCAGCTGATCGCAACGAAGACATTGCCACTCCAGCTGCAGGTCGATTTAAGCAGCACGCCGACCGCCTGCATCCGGCGTACGAATACGTTACTCATGGCAAAGGCGAAACCGGCAGACACGGCCAGCCAGTCGGCACGATCCGTCGGCCAGGGCAGACCGATTTCCGTGTTCCAGAGCATGATGAATGCGCCGATCACCGCGATGACGAACACCTGCAGGGAGCGCGCATCCAGCCGCTCATCCAGCATCAGCCAGCCGAGACAGACCGCCCAGAACGGTGACAGGTAGAACAGCAGCAACACCCGCACCACGTTGCCGTCAATGACGGCAATAATGAAGGCCACGTTGGTCCAGCCCGCACTCAGCCCCATTAACAGCAATGGCAGCGCATTGCGCTTGAGCGCATCGATATCGCGGATAAAAACCCAGAGAAACAGGACGAGTATTGCGCCATAACTGACCAGCGCACTCCACGCCCCGGACAGCCCCTGCTCCTCGAGCAGGCGCAGTGGATACCACACCACGCCCCACAGGGTAGCGGTAAACAGCAGGCTGAGAACCGGCAAAAGTCGATTTTCCCGTACGTGGTCGATGTTTCCTCCCGGTCACGGCTTAATGCCGTGACGATTATCCATTATACTTCTGCGCCTTATCCAAACAGGCAACAAGGGAAATTGCAAACCGGCAACGCCGGAGAGCAATCACTACAATACGATGAACCCTGACATGGCACGGCTGCAACCCTACCCGTTCGAACGGCTGGCAGCTTTATTCAAAGACACCACGCCACCACTCAAGCTGCACGAGATTCCGCTCTCGATCGGCGAACCGCGGCATACCACGCCCGGCTTTATCGCCGAGGCATTGCTGGAACACCTGCATGGCCTGGCGCACTACCCGCTGACACGCGGCAGTGATGAACTGCGCACGGCCATTGCCGACTGGTTAACCGCCCGCTTCGCCCTGCCCGCCGGGCGCATGGACCCCGCGCGGAATATCCTGCCGGTCAACGGCACCCGCGAGGCACTGTTCGCATTCGCACAATGTATCGTCGATCGCAGCGACAACCCCGTCGTCGTCATGCCGAACCCCTTTTACCAGATCTACGAGGGCGCCGCCCTGCTGGCCGGTGCCGAACCGTATTTCATGAACACCACGCGTGCGAGCGCATACCGTCCTGACCTCGATGCCGTGCCCGCGGCCGTCTGGTCACGTTGCCAGCTCGTCTATATTTGCACGCCGGGCAACCCGAGTGGCGCTGTCATGCCACTGGAACAATTGCAGCAACTGATCGAACTGGCCGACCAACACGATTTTGTCATCGCCGCCGATGAATGCTATGCGGAGATTTACCCGGACAACAGCACGCCGCCCCCCGGGCTGTTGCAGGCAGCGGCTGCCATGGGCCGCGACGACTTCCGTCGTTGCATGGTATTCCACAGCCTGTCGAAGCGCTCGAATGCGCCCGGCCTGCGTTCGGGCTTCGTCGCCGGT
Organism: Gammaproteobacteria bacterium; assembly: GCA_029881775.1. Lineage (GTDB taxonomy): Bacteria > Pseudomonadota > Gammaproteobacteria > UBA9214 > UBA9214 > UBA9214. The sequence continues at coordinate 413 of JAOULY010000405.1, read as the reverse complement.
GATCATGCACTGGTTGAAAATTTCCTGCGCTACCGGACCTACCATGGCTGCGCCATGCCGCCGGCGACCCAGGCAGCCAGCATCCGCGCCTGGAAAGATGAGCAGCATGTCGCGGAAAACCGCAGGCTCTATGACGAAAAGTTCTCCGCCGTCATCGACATCCTTGCGCCGCACCTCGATGTACACGCACCGGATGCCGGTTTTTACCTGTGGCCGCAGACACCGATCGATGATGCCGATTTTGCCCGCGGGCTGTGGTCGCAGCAGCACGTCAAGGTATTGCCCGGCAGCTACCTGTCGCGTAACAGCGGTAACGGCAACCCCGGGCAGCGACACATACGCATGGCCCTGGTTGCCCCGCTGGAGGACTGCATCGAGGCTGCACGACGTATTAAATCCTACATTCAGACCCT
>JAOULY010000404.1 GCA_029881775.1 Gammaproteobacteria bacterium | reverse complement strand
CGAGGCCGAAGGGCGCATGGCCGGTTTGCTGGCGCGCCTGCACGATGAAGAGCAGGTGCGGGGCGTGACGGTGTTTCGCGGGATCAGCGGTTTCGGCAGTTCCGGGAAGATGCACTCGTCCACCCTGATGGATATGTCGCTGGACCTGCCGCTGGTAATCGAGTTCTTCGATTCAGCGGAGAAAGTGACGGCCATTCTTGCACACCTCGAGGGCGATATCGGGGCCGGGCATATCGTCAGCTGGCCGGCGACACTGCTTGTCTAGAAAACTCCTGTTGTTATTATTCACAGCTGCGATAATCAAGTCACTCAATAAAGGCTGGATTCCCGCCTGCGCGGGAAAAACTGGAAAGGACCAACATGCTTGACCCGAAACTTCTGCGCGGTGATCTTGATGGCGTTGCCGCAAAACTGGCGCGCCGCGGCTACGTGCTCGATATCACCACACTTGAATCGCTTGAAGAGCAACGCAAGGCAATCCAGGTGGAAACCCAGGCGCTGCAGGCCGAACGCAATAGCCGGTCAAAAAGCATCGGCAAGGCCAAGGCGGCCGGTGAAGACATTGCGCCGTTGCTCCAGGAAGTCGAGGGACTGGGTGACCAGTTAAAGACGAAGGAAGCCGAGCTGGCGAAACTGCAGGACGAACTGCACGGCCTGCTGATGGGTATTCCCAATATACCGCAGGATGATGTGCCCGATGGCAAGGGTGAAGAAGACAATCCTGAAATCCGCGCATGGGGCGAGCGCCCGGTATTCGATTTTGCACCGAAAGACCACGTCGATCTCGGCGAGGCGCTCGGGCAGCTCGACTTCGAAACCGCCGCAAAGCTGACCGGTTCAAGATTCAGCGTCATCCACGGGCCGCTGGCCCGGCTGCACCGCGCGCTGATCCAGTTCATGCTGGATACGCACACGCAGCAGCATGGTTACCGCGAGGTGTATGTGCCGTACCTGGTCAATGCCGATAGCTTGCGCGGCACCGGGCAACTGCCGAAATTCGAGGAAGACCTGTTTCGCATGACGGACGAGGCCGGTTATTACCTGATACCGACCGCCGAGGTGCCGGTGACCAACCTGGTGCGCGATAGCATTATCGAGGCCGATGATTTGCCGCTGTGCTATACCGCGCATACCCCGTGTTTTCGTTCCGAGGCCGGCTCCTACGGCAAGGATACGCGCGGCATGATCCGGCAACACCAGTTCGAAAAGGTCGAAATGGTGCAGCTGGTCCGCCCTGAAGATTCAGCTGCCGCCCTCGAGGCGCTCACCGGTCACGCCGAGGCCATCCTGCAGCAGCTGGAACTGCCGTATCGTGTGGTGGCCCTGTGTACCGGCGATATCGGTTTCTCCGCCGCGCGTACCTATGACCTGGAAGTGTGGTTGCCGGGTCAGCAGAAATACCGCGAAATCTCCTCCTGCAGTAACTTCGAGGCCTTCCAGGCGCGTCGCATGCAGGCGCGCTGGCGTAACCCGGACACCGGCAAACCGGAACTGCTGCATACCATCAACGGTTCCGGCCTGGCGGTCGGACGCACGCTGGTAGCCATCATGGAGAATTGCCAGCAGGCCGACGGATCGATCCGTGTACCCGTCGCGCTGCAACGCTACATGGGCGATACGACCCTGATTTCCAAACTTTAGTACCTCGTACTTTTCTGATATTTAGCCGCTTTGATGCAGGTCATTGCGGTTATTCTTCGCGCGCCTGTAGCCTGTAAACCAGCCTACATTGAGCGGACAGTCGTCAGCGCCTGTATTACCGCGAGGAGGGGGAAGCATGAAAGGCACAATGATCGCTGCAGCCACCGCGTTGCTGTTTGTTACCGGGCTCGCGTCTGCTGAAGAAAATCTGCGCGGGCGCACCATTGGCTCCGCCTGTTTTGGCTGTCATGGCGCCGGCAGTGATAGTGGTGCCGCCATTCCACCGATTATCGTCGGCGCGCCTGCTCAATTCATCGAGGATTCATTAAAGGCGTTCCGTGAAGATAGCCGCCCCTCGACCATTATGGGCCGTATCGCCAAAGGTTATACAGACGAGGATATCGCGGCGGTCGCGCAATATTTCTCGACGCTGGGAGGTAACTAGTCATGACAGGCATCAAGCGCAGACGTTTTCTGAAGATGGTCGGTGCCGCGCCGGTTGCCGGCGGACTGCTCGGCGGCTGTGGAGATAAATCCGGGCAGGTGGACACCCCGGACGCCGCTATGGAGTCGATAGCCCCGGCGCAAGGCAAGCAGGCGAAGGCGCATGTGGTTGTCATCGGTGGCGGCTTCGGTGGTACGACGGCGGCGAAATACATTCGAAAGTTCAGCGCCAACGGTGTCGATGTCACGCTGGTGGAACCGAAGCAGTCGTTCGTCACATGCCCGGGCAGCAACTGGGTGATCGGTGGCCTGCGCGATATGAATTTCATTACGCACAGCTATGCACCCCTGCAGGACAAACACGGCGTTAGCGTGGTCCATGACCGGGCCACGTCCATTGATCCTGACGCGCAGACGGTCACCCTGGCCGGTGGCGACACCCTGAAATACGACCGGCTGGTTGTCTCGCCGGGTATCGCCTTCCGCGACAATATCG
>JAOULY010000403.1 GCA_029881775.1 Gammaproteobacteria bacterium | reverse complement strand
GTCCTGATTGCAGGACGGGGCAGCAACCTGCATGCAATTATCGATTGCGCGGCTTCCGGCAAGTTACCGATCGAAATACGTGCCGTCATCAGCAATCGCCCCGCTGCCGCCGGGCTGCAATATGCCAGTGCCGCCGGCATTGCCACCGAAATCCTCGACCACACCACCTATACCGACCGCGCGCGCTTCGACCAGGCATTGCAGGCGGCGATCGACCGCCATGCGCCCGCACTGGTGGTGCTGGCCGGTTTCATGCGCATCCTGACGGCGGACTTCGTCAACCACTACCGTGGCCGCATGCTGAATATTCACCCGTCCCTGCTGCCGGAATTTCCCGGTCTGGACACACACCGCCGCGCACTTGAGTCCGGCGCAACCGAACACGGTGCGAGCGTGCACTTCGTCACGCCGGAAACCGATGGCGGCCCGGTTATTCTGCAGGCACATGTGCCGGTAAAACCCGGCGACACAGAGGAAAGCCTCGCCGCACGTTTACTGCAGGAAGAGCACCGCCTGTATCCACTGGCTATACTCTGGTTTGCAGCCGGCCGCATTTGCATCGATGATGCAGGCAAGGCCAGGCTCGATGGTGCACTGTTAACCAGACCGGTGGATATGGCCGACATTCACGACCTGCCATGCTGAAAAGACTGCTGCCTGTTGCCTTGCTGGCGCTTGCAGGGCTGAGCGGCCGGCAAGACCTGTTTGCTGCCGGTCTGCCGGACTTTACCGCGAGCTACTCGGTTACGCGGGGTGTACTGACGATTGGCACCGCCCGCATTGCGCTGACACGCGAACCGGATGGCGGCTATCACTACGAATCACATAGCTGGCCTGCCCGCCTGGCCGCGCTGTTCAACAAGGTAAAGCTTCACGAAACGAGCAGCGGCCGGATGAAAGGAAATGATTTTCACCCGGAACAATACCATTACCTGCGGACCGGTGGCAGCGGGGAGCGCGTCGCACATCTTACCTTTGACTGGCAATCCGGCATGGTGGTCAATAACGTTGCCGGCAGCCGCTGGAAAATGGCGGTCCCCGCCGGAACCCACGATAAACTCTCGACCCAACTGGGAATGATGACCGCCCTTGCACAGGGTGAAACCGATTTTTCCTTCGATGTCGCCGATGGCGGCACGCTGAAGAAGTTTCACTACCAGGTTCTTGGCAGAAAAGTCCTCGAGGTGCCGGCAGGCACGTTCAGGACCGTCAGGATATCGATGTCGAGCGGCAAGGGCAGGCACAAAACCCTGGCATGGTGTGCGCCGGACCTGAATTACCTGCCGGTCAAAATCGTTCGACAGGAACAAGGCGAGGCAGCCTACTCCAGCTACCTGGAAAGCTTCAGCGAATCACTGAAAACCGCCAACTACGCAAATAGTCATACTGCGCCTGGCGAAATTGATGAGTGAATTCACCGAACACCTGCATGAAGTCTTTACCCTGTTCGGCCCTGTCAGTGCACGCAAAATGTTCGGCGGCTATGGCATCTATCATGACGGCGTCATGTTCGGCCTGGTCACGGATGACACCCTGTACCTCAAGGCAGATGCCAGCAACCGCGATCAATTCCTGGCACGCGGGCTCGGGCCGTTCGAATACGAGAAAAACGGCAAGCGCATTGCGCTGTCATTTTACCTTGCACCCGAGGAAATTCTCGAAGACCCGGAAGCGGCACGCGCGTGGGCAAAAAAATCCTGGGAGGTCGCCCGGCGCGCCCGCTCGAAACGCGGCGAATCGCAGCGACGCCGTGACTAGCGAACCAGCCAGGGAGCCGTTTCAGTTAATCATCGCAACACGACGTTTCCAGCCGTTAATCGCGGCTGACTGATCCGGAGGCAGATCAGGTTTTCGGCAGGGTCACGCCCTTCTGGCCCTGGTATTTTCCGCCGCGGTCCTTGTAGCTGGTCTCGCAGACCTCGTCGGACTCCAGGAACAGCACCTGTGCAACGCCTTCGTTGGCGTAGATCTTGGCAGGTAATGGCGTGGTATTGGAAAATTCCAGCGTCACATGCCCTTCCCATTCCGGTTCAAACGGGGTGACGTTGACAATAATGCCGCAACGCGCATAGGTGGACTTGCCGAGGCAAATCGTCAGCACATTGCGTGGAATACGGAAGTATTCAACCGTGCGCGCCAGCGCAAAAGAGTTCGGCGGAATGATGCACACGTCTGATTTCACATCGACAAAACTGTTGTCGTCAAAATTCTTCGGATCGACGATGGCAGAATTGATGTTGGTGAATATCTTGAACTCGTCCGAACAACGAATATCGTAACCGTAGCTCGAGGTTCCGTAGGAGACGATGCGGCCACCGTTTTTTTCCCGGATCTGGCCTGACTCGAACGGCTCGATCATGCCGTGCTGTTCGGCCATGCGGCGGATCCATTTATCGGATTTGATTGACATCGTGGCGGTTGTTTCTCGTTAATTTATAATTTAAAAAAACTTTCGCGCAAAGTCGCAAAGTCGCAAAGAACGCAAAGGACGCAAAGCACATACTCTAGTCCCCAAGTAACCACCCCCTCCCCCTCAGGGGGAGGGTTGGGGAGAGGGGATTGAATAAACAGGATGAACGTACCCCCTCT
>JAOULY010000402.1 GCA_029881775.1 Gammaproteobacteria bacterium | reverse complement strand
TGATGTCGCGGCATTCACAACAAGAGTCAATGGCACGCAGAACCGGGCATGCGCAGCTGTCCCGTCCCAACTGCACATGCAATGACAGGCGCGCAACTGATCTACACTGATTACAGATGACTCCCGCACCCCCAAATACAGGCTTCCTGGCACGCCGCGACCTGGACAAGCTACGACAGCAGCTGGTAACGCAGGGCTACCGCTGCATCGGCCCGCAGTTGCGCGACGGCGCGATCGTCTACGACGAGTTGCAATCTGTTGCAGAACTACCGGTCGGCATTCACATCCGGCAGGCACCCGGCAGCTACCAGGCCAGCGAAACGGATTCGCCGCGCGCATTTGCCTGGGCGAACGGTCCGCAGTCCCTCAAGCCGTTGCTGTTTGCCCCCCGTGAAACACTCTGGCAGGTCGAGCACGGGGCAGACGGCACGCTGCGTTTTATGCCGGCACCGCCGCAGGCACAGCCGACCGCTGTAATCGGCGTGCGCAGCTGCGACCTGGCGGCGCTGGCGCTGCAGGACCGGCATTTCCTGGCGCCGGACTGCGATGATCCGTATTACCGGGCACGCCGCGATGCCCTGTTGCTGGTGGCGGTGAATTGCACGCACCCGGCCGACACCTGCTTCTGCGCCTCGACCGGGGACGGTCCCGTCGCCGATTCCGGTTACGACCTGCTGCTGGATGAACTGGACGACGGGTTCCTGGTCCGTGCCGGCAGCCCGGCCGGGGAACAGTTGTTCGCCAGCCTGCCTGTCAGCACGGCCACAGACGCGCAGCATGAAGCGGCGGCGTGCGCCGCCCGGGCGGCGGCAGAACAGCAGCAGCGCCGGCTGCCACCGGGAAACCTCTACCCGCGCATGCTGGAACGACACGACCACCCGCGCTGGCAGGACGTGGCCGGGCGTTGTCTCGCCTGCGGCAACTGCACTTCGGTCTGCCCCAGCTGTTTCTGTTACCGGGAACAGGAACACACGACGCTGGCCGGCGATGTGTCCGGGCACCAGCGTGAATGGGATTCCTGCTTCAGCGCGGGCCACAGTTATATCCACAACCTGACTATCCACGCCGATACGCGCAGCCGTTACCGGCAGTGGCTGTTGCACAAGCTGGGCAGCTGGCATGAGCAGTACGGCCGTTCCGGCTGCGTCGGCTGCGGACGCTGTATCGCCTGGTGCCCGACCGGTATCGATCTCACCGCCGAGATCACCGCACTGCTGGAGGAAGACAGCTGATGGCGAACCCGCACTGTCCGCAGGAGGCCGAGATCATTGCACGCCAGCAGGAGTCCGCGACGATTGTCACGCTGACACTGCGCCTGACCGATGCACAGGCGGCCGGCCGTTTCCGTTTCACCCCCGGACAGTTCAACATGCTGTACCTGCCGGAAGTCGGCGAGATCCCGATCTCCATCGCCTCGGACGCCGATACGCCCGCAGAACTGGCGCACACCATCCGCGCCGTCGGCCGCGTGTCGCAGGGCCTGGCCCGGCTCGATGTCGGCGACCGCATCGGCCTGCGCGGACCGTACGGGCGCGGCTGGCCGCTGGACGCGGCGCGCGGACACAACATCATTATCATTACCGGCGGGCTGGGTTGCGCACCGGTGGTGCCGGTCATTCACCACATCCACCGGCGCCGCGAGGACTATGGCCAGCTGGCCATCCTGCACGGCGTGAAACACTGCAGCGACCTGATCTGGGACGACTGCTACGAACACTGGTCACTGCATCCGGACACCCAGGTGCTGTTGGCCGCCGATGTCTGTGATATCCAGTGGCCCGGCACCATCGGGCCGGTCACCCACCTGCTCGACCAGCTCACGCTGGACCGGACGGATGCCATCGCGCTGTTGTGCGGCCCCGAGCCCATGCTGCGCGCCTGTGCCGAGCAACTGCTGGGCAGCGGCATGCGGGCGGAACAGATCTGGCTCAGCCTGGAACGCAACATGCAGTGCGCACTGGGTCAATGCGGTCATTGCCAGCTTGGCGAACATTTCCTGTGCCGCGACGGACCGGTATTCAACTACGCACAGGTCCGTCACCTGCTGGACAAACCGCAACTGTGAACGGGTGACCCACATGAAACCAAGAATTGCCGTACACAAGTTCAGTTCCTGCGACGGTTGCCAGCTGGCCTTCCTGAACCTGGGCAGCGACCTGCTCACGCTGTTCGAACAGGTCGACGTCGTGCACTTTGCCGAGGCAGGCCCGGTGGACGAGGACGCGCCGGTACTGGTCAGTTTCGTCGAGGGCAGCATCTCGACGGCGGAAGACGTCGAACGCATCCACCGCATCCGCGCCTGCAGCCGCTACCTGGTCACCATCGGGGCCTGCGCCACCGCCGGCGGCCTGCAGGCACTGCGCAATGCCGCCGCCAACGGGGAGCAGTGGCTGGCGTCGGTGTACGCCACGCCGGCCTGGATCGACTCACTGCCACAGGTCAACCCGGTGCGCGCACACGTCGCGGTCGACTTCGAGCTGTGGGGCTGCCCGGTGTCCGCTGCACAGGTCATCGCCACGCTGCGTGCCTACCTGGCAGCCGTCATCCCGCTCGACGAGACAGACAAGGTCTGCCTGGAATGCAAACGCCAGCAGG
>JAOULY010000401.1 GCA_029881775.1 Gammaproteobacteria bacterium | reverse complement strand
ATCTTCGAGCCACGCACGTACGTTATTACTGCCCTCCGGCTCGACGCGTTTGAGTGACGTTCCCAGTCCGTTTGCACGGGCCGTGCTGTCCGCCATTGCCAGCAGTGACTTGCCCCCCAGACTCTGTGCACCCGGTCCGCGTGCACGTTGCAGCTGCTGCAGCTGCCCGGCACTCTGCGTCATCCACGCCGCAGTATCGCGCTGCACCTTGACACGGGTTTGCAGGGTTTCATGATTGGTCTGCAAGGGCGACCAGACCAGCGCATAGACCAGGAACAATGCGAACACGACAGCAGCCGCGGCGACCATCAGCTGTTCACGCCCGCCGAGGCTTTCGAACCATGCCTTCATGATTCCGCCCCCTGGATGCGCAGGCGCGACTGTACCCGCTGGTCCTTGCCGGTTGTCGCTGACTGAATCTCCACCTCGAGTTCGCCTTTCCCTGCCAGTGACTGCTTGATCGTATCGAGAACCTGCAGATCAGCTACCTTGATGTCGAGATCCAGCCGGCCAGCGCGAAACGTTATCCCGCCGATCTCGATACCCTGCACGTCCTTGAGGACCTCACCGGTCTTGCCAAGCAGCACCAGGAAACTGCTGCCACCCTGCCCGCCCTGCAGACGGTCAAGCGCCTGCTGCATCTGCACACGCGGATTAACCAGTCGCCTGGTCCCTGGCATGGCCTTGCGGAATGTCGCCTCGATATCGGCCTGTAACTTTTCGCTTTCCTTGCCGAGCCGGTAGGTATCGAACCCGGTCGCGAAAAAACTGACCAGCACCGCGGCCAGCAACAGCATGGCCGTCGCACGCCAGGGTTTCAGCACGCGCCGCCACTCACCGGACCGGCTGAAACTGCCCTGCAACAGGTTGATCTGTTTTGTGCCGAGCCCCTGCGCAAAAATCCCGAGCGGGTCCGCCGCAAATGTCTCGACATGCACCTGGCCGCCGTAACCGGTGGTATCCGGTGTCTGGCTGTCCTGGTTGACATACATGTGTACCAGCGGCGCTGGCTGGTCTTCGCTGTGCGCTTGCGCTGCCAGCAGCATGCCGAGATTGTCACTGTCGACGGCAAATCCGCTCGCCGCACCGGTCCTCACCGAGGCGATATCCTGGCTGACCAGCACGCTGGTTTCGCCCTCGTTATAGGGTATGGCAAGGATTTCGGGGATCACGGCCTGCACGTCCAGTCCGGCCCCTGCCAGCCGCTCCAGCAATGATTCGAAAAAGCGGCGGCTGATCACGACCACCGGCCAGCGATTATCCGCTGAAGATTCACCCAGCGCGAAGTGCAGGTTTTCCACTTCGTCAGACAACTGCTCTTCAAGCATGTAGGGAACGGCGCGCAGCAGTTTCTGGCGGTTCTTGCCGGGAATCATGACCTCGGTCAACAGGCAGTCGGTACCCGCAACCAGCACCACCACGCGCAACCCGGCCGCTTCTTCTGCTGCATTCTGCAAGCTGCCGGCGTGGATACTGCCAAGCGGCGTCCCTTCCGGCCCGAGACGCAGCCACCGCCATGTCTCGGTTGCGACTGAATCCGCCCTTAATAACAGCGTGTTACGCATATCCTGGCTTCATTCTCCATGGTGGCGGCTATCCTAGCAGAAATTGCCGCTGCTGTTGTCGGCATGTGTCGCAAATTGATGATACTAACCGTTATTCTCCGGTGGCAGCAGGAAATGGCGGGCACGTGTGCGCATCAGCACCTGCAGTTTCCCGTCTTCGCGGGAGAGCAGGCTGTTCAGGCGGGCCCGCCCGCCACCCACGACCACGTCCGTCAACACGCGAAACCAGCTGCTGTCGACACCGACTGTGACCGCCAGGGTCAAACCCGCCAGCGCATCTGCAGCCAGGAATTTATCCGGCGTGTCAAAAGCTTCCTCTTCACGGCTGGCGATCAGCGCATCGACATCGGCCTGGTCAAGGTCAGCATGCAGGGCCAGCAACACCTCGGGCGTCGCGGTATTGACGTTGATCAGGGTCGCCGACGGCAGGGCCGTGACATGGGGCGCAAGTATTTCCATTACCTCCGGGGTAAACCCCTGCACCAGGCGGAGTTCGGAAATATCAACCAGCCGGCGATTCGCCGCCCGGTAGGGCGGGTCCAGCAGCAGGTAGGATTCGTCCTCCACGCCGCCCGGGAAAGTCACATCACGGTCGCTGTCGATCCAGTCGACCAGCGCCGTGGCCAGTGTCGGGTCCAGCTGCAGCCGCTCCAGCAGTTGCTCGAAGTATTTCAGGTTTGACGCTTCAACCGCACCGGCATCATTCACCAGGTTGTTTATATTGAAGCGGCCCTGCAGGTCATCGATGCGCCCGTCAACCAGTCCGCCCTCGACCGCGATCGGCGGCAGTGACGTTGCCCAGTCATCGTGGTGTGAATCGGTCTTGTTGTCTTCGCTGTCACGCCGCAGAATGACCTGTGCCCAGCTTTCCGCTGCCAGTGCATAGGTATAGGCCTGTTCGCCATGCAGCAGGTTGCCGGCACGGCGCATATCGACATGCAGGCGCGTCGCCATGGCCACCGCCGCGACCGTGGCCAGCGCCACCACCAGCAAGGCGGTGACCAGTGCGACACCCCGCTGGCCGCTGGCCGG
>JAOULY010000400.1 GCA_029881775.1 Gammaproteobacteria bacterium | reverse complement strand
AGCGGTGTCGCCGGGAAATCAAGGGAAGATTGCGTGCTGCCAGCCACATAGACAAGGTCGCTGACACGACTAACCGCGATGTCGTTACCAAACTCCAGCTCACTGCCACCCAGATAGGTCGCGAACGCCTTCGCGCCATTCGGATCGTACTTCACCAGGAAAGCATCATAAATGCCGCCAAACTGGGTCTGGTCCGCGCCAGGCGTGGCGAAGCCACTGGCGCTGTTAGTGTAACCGGTAACATAGACATTGTTGCCACCGTCCAGGGTCAGCCCTCTGCCAGTATCCTCACCGGCGGCCCCCAGGTAGGTGGAATACACCAGCGCCGAACCGGTGGGGTTGAGCTTGGTCAGAAAAGCATCTCTGGTACCACCACCGTAACTACCTTGATCGGCTGATAGCGTCGGGAATGGAATGGAAACCGATGCCCCGGCATAACCTGCCACATAGGCAGCCCCTGTGTCGTCCACGGCGATGTCGGTGGCAAATTCGTTGCCATCGCCGCCCAGATAAGTGGAATAAATCAGCGATCCCGAGGCATCAAACCTGGCCACAAAGGAATCTATGCTTTGGCCGACCAGGGAAGCCTGATAGGGCGGTGTTTGCCCCGCCGGCGTGGAATTAGCACGGAAGTCGGAAGATCCCGTCCAGCCGGCGATGTAGACATCGCCCGCCGCGTCCACTGCAATCCCTTTTCCATAGTCACCGCCGCTGCCACCGAGGTAAGAAGAAAAGATCAGGCTCGCACCGGATGCGTCGAGTGCGGCGATAAATGCTGTATCGCCTGTAGCGAAATTGGTGGCCTGCGCCGGGTTCACCGTTGGGAAATCGAGGGAGGTGGTGTTCCCGGTAACGTAGCTCTGTCCGTTGTCAGTTACCGCAATATCGTAAGCAGCGTCACTGCCTGAACCGCCCAGCGTGGTTGAAAACACCAGGTTGCCGAACGGGTCATATTTTGTAATGGTCGCTGCAGTGCCGGTTCCCCGGTCAGCAGGGGCCAGACCGCCGAGGCTGGGGAAAGCCAGCGCATCATCAGTATAGCCGGTCACATAAGTGTTACCGCCCCGGTCTGTGTCAACCCTTTGCGGATGTTCACTCGCGGCGCCACCCAGGTAGGTGGAATAGACCAGTACCGGGTCGATCACCAGGGCCAGTTGCCTGTTGTAATTCTCCACCCGGAACGCAACCTGATCGTCACCTTGCAACACGTAGTCGCCGGCGATGACCTTGCGACCCTGCTCGGTCTGTTGGTAGATGTGTGGCTTGCGCAGAGTTAAATCACCATCCTGTATCGTGAGTTGCAAATCCCCCTCAGCATTGATGGCCAGTTTGTCGACACCCTGGAAATCCAGCTTGATCCGGTTCGGATCGGCCCCCGGCGCTACCACGAAATCGTATTCCAGCTGGCCCTCGGTCGTGCCGTAATACACCAGGTCGATGCCCGGGTAGATGCCCTGGTAACGTACGCTACGATAATTTTTTATCCCGGTGCGCCACTTCGAAGGATCGTTGCCGACCAGGTAATTTGACACACCCGGCAGCGGCTCCGCGCCTGACACCGGTGCCGCCGGATCGCCGCCCAGCACCTGCATGCGCACCACAGCGCGGTTGGTTTTTTCACTGTCCGCACCTGTACCAACAACGGGGTTCTGCTGGCCCGTAGCCGCCTGCCGCAAACTCAGCACCGCCTCCGCTGGCGTCAGGAACAGCGTGTAGCCCTGTCCCCGGGACAGATACTGTACGCGCGGGTCGGCCTGCCCGAGATTGGCCTCGAAGCGCAGTTGCTGTCTGCCCGGGCGAACCGGCTGCAAATGTTTCGCAGCCTCACCCGGCTCAACGCCGGTATTGCGCTGCGCCTGAAGCCGGGCTGCGGATTCATCCGCAGCGATCGACGAGGTGGCCTCGGCGGGCAGCACGGACCAGGAGACCGGCGCGGTGAAACCGAGCAACAGGACAATCAGGCAACCGAGGATGACCGGGCTAAGCCGTTGGTAACGGCGCAGGCATGCATTATTCATTGATTTCTGAAACATTCTGCAGAAAACAGAATGCTTCTTTCCCCCTTCGCGCACGTCATTAAGTTATTGTTATCCCACCGTCACCGTGGATTGCATTGTCTGTAAACAATTACAGCAAAGATGCGACGCCTGCCTGTTTATTCAGCGACTTACTGTTTTTAAGCCTATGATAATGAATCCCGAATAGCCAGTTTTTTGTCACAATCATTTTCATTTGAACCCTGATTATAGCTTGCAAACCGCGATAGTTTACGAGTTGCCTTCAGAAACTAACACAATATTAGCGCCTGACTTGATAATACAAATGTACTAGTCCCTGCAACTTACGCTACCCGATCGGGCCTGCCCGTTGTTCACTAAATGTGCATAAAGGGTCAAGGCTGATACATCCCCCAGGCACATTGCCGTCCGTGCTATTCGACCGCGACCCGCGTGCCCTCGCCTTCCCGCGTCAGGCTGATCTGCATGCCCTCCGCAGCGCAGACACTCAGGGCCGGGGCGCGCCGGCCCCGGAAGAACTGTTCGTTCTCCTTTTGAATAAAATCGATCTCGGTGTCCGAGCGGTCAGGGTCATGGTGGAAC
>JAOULY010000399.1 GCA_029881775.1 Gammaproteobacteria bacterium | reverse complement strand
TTCGACGGGCAGGTCGACTACAACCGCGTGTGGCCGGGCAGTCCGGACACTGACAGTCCCGAATCCGCGATGATGCAGCGGATCGTTGACACGATGCGTGCACGCAAGGCCTTCGCCAGTCTCGACATCCATAACAATACCGGCATCAATCCGCACTATGCCTGCATCAACCGTGTCGACAACCAGTTTCTGCACCTGGCCTCGCTGTTCAGTCGTACGGTGGTGTATTTCATCCGGCCGCTGGGCGTGCAGTCCATGGCCATGTCCTGCGTCTGTCCATCGGTCACCATCGAGTGCGGTAAGCCGGAACACGAATACGGGACACAACACGCGCGCGATTACATCGATGCCTGCCTGCATCTGTCGGAACTGCCGCAGCACCCGGTGCCGTCACACGATGTGGATCTCTATCACACGGTTGCCATTGTCAAGGTCCCGGAGACAATGAGTTTCGGTTTTGCCGATGCGGATACCGACCTGCGCCTGCTCGGTAATATTGATCATCTGAATTTCCGCGAACTGCCGGTCGGCAGTCGCCTTGGCCAGTTTCGCAACGGTGTGGATGGCACACTTGATGTGCGTGACGACAACGACCAGGACGTATTCAGTCGCTATTTCCGCATCGATGACGGTGTGCTGTTGTCGGCCAGCCCGTTTATGCCTTCCATGTTCACGCTCGATGAGCGCATCATCCGGCAGGACTGCCTGGGTTACCTGATGGAGCGCCTGCTGCCTGAGTAGCTGTTACCGGTGTCTGTGACTGCGTGTTACCAGGCTGGCTATATGCCGGCCTGATCATTTTGCCGGTGAGTCAGGCTCAATCAGTCCGCCACCGGCAGCCCGCTGGGTACCGTGAAAGGCACATCGTTACGCAGGTCAAGCGAGGCCGGGTCTGTCAGCGCATGCAGGAAATCCAGCAGGTTATGTAGCTCAGCCGGCCGCAGCCGGGTCCGGCCCAGCTCGCTGGCGTCCGCAATTGAGGCGAGCCGTGCGGGATCGTTCATGAGTGTGAAATCATGTTCATCCAGTGAGGGATGCGGCGGCAGCTTCGCCTGTGACTGGTCGTAGCTGTAGAGGCTATCAACAGGATCCAGGTGATGTTGAACAACCGCGGCAAGGCTGTCGTAGGCACCGGCATGGCCGTAGGGTGCGGTCAGTGCGACATTGCGCAGCGTCGGGGTACGGAACCTGAAGCGGTCGGCGGGCATGCCGGTGACGCGTTCGCGGCCGAAGTCGTCAAGCCCGTCGAAATAACCGGTCTGGTTATCGCCCTTGCCGGGTCCGATCTGCGGCATGGCGATGGCATGGAAGCGATTGTCGGTCATGAACTTCCCGGTATGGCACTCGCCGCAGCCGGCCTTGCCGTAAAACAGGCGCATGCCGTGTTGTTGTGTCCCGCTAAGTGCCTTTTTCTTACCGCGCAGGAAACGGTCGAATGGACTGTTATCGGCACGCCAGGCATCGGCCTCGAAGGCGGCGATTGCGTTGGCGGCATGTATGTAGGTAATGTCCGCAGGCTGCGTGATCGTCTGCGGGTAGGCCGCCATGAACAATTCGACATACTCGGGAATGTCCTGCAGGCGTCGCGCAATCAGGTCCCAGACACCACCGGGGCCGGCAAGCATGCTGGTGTTGGCAGCATCGGCCTGAGGATTCTCGCCGGGTTGACCGGCCATTTCGGCCGGTGACGTCACCGGGAACATGGCTTGTACGGCCAGTACATTTTCCAGGCCAGGTGGCAGATCGTCGCCTGCCGGGTTGCGGAAGCCCGAGGGTTGCGACGGGTCATTTTCGATCCGGCCATCATGGAACATGACGTTGAAATGACGTGCACCCAGGTTGAAGACGGGCGGTGCGTTTCTCGGTACACGTTCATGAATCAGGTCGGCGCCACTGCCGGTATTGCGTGAGATGCCAAGCCCGACACCGCCCTCGCCAACCGGCAGTGCGAGCCCGTCACCGCTATCGGTCAGGGCATGGTGGCAGGTTGCGCAGGAGATATTCAGATTACCGCTCAGGACCTTGTCGAAGAACAGGTTCTTGCCGAGTGCCACCTTCGCCGCGTCCGGCCGGCCGTTATCGTAATAGTCACTATCCGTGACCGGTTGCGGCAGGTTGCCTGCAAATGCCGCATTGCCGGCGACAATGATGAAGAGAATACCCGTGGTAAATACTGGCTGGCCGATCATTGTATGTTTCCCCTGTAGTTGACGGCGTATGCAAGTTGGCGGGAGCGCTTGGTCCGGTAGCCCGGATTTCCCCCCGTGCGCAAGCACTTCCCTGCAACCGGCGCGTGATGGTTGTCAGTCCGGCCGGATGTCCGGTTCAGGTGTTTTTATACGTGAGGAAAAAAGTTGCAGACAGTGGACGGGTGCGCGTACATGCGTAGGACAGGACAGAAAAATACCTGGCGATAATCAGGAGAAAACGCGCAGCTATGCGGCGGGTGTTAATGCGTGTGCGATGGAATTCGCGTTGTTGTCCTCGTTGCCCGGCAGCTGGTATGGCGTTAGCCGTAAATAAGCGCAATCCCCAGCAGCGCCGGTGCAAGCAGCGCCAGCGCCACGTTTGCACCGAGGTAGCGGGGGTGCAGGCCGATTTTCCCGCCG
>JAOULY010000398.1 GCA_029881775.1 Gammaproteobacteria bacterium | reverse complement strand
CCGGAATTCCTCGGTGCCCAGGTCGTCCAGTTCGACGCGGATCGGCAGGCGCCCCTGCAGTTCCGGGATCAGGTCCGAGGGCTTGGCGAGATGGAAGGCGCCGGAGGCAATGAACAGGATATGGTCCGACTTGACCATGCCGTGCTTGGTCGAGACGGTGCAGCCTTCCACCAGTGGTAACAGGTCGCGCTGCACCCCTTCCCGGGATACATCCGGTCCGCTGGACTCGCCGCGCTTGGTGACCTTGTCGATCTCGTCGATAAAGACGATGCCGTTTTGCTCGACATTTTCCAGCGCGTTAAGCTTCAGCTCGTCTTCGTTGATCATCTTCGCCGCCTCCTCGTCGATCAGCAGGCGTCGCGCATCGCGGATGCGCAGCTTGCGTGACTTGGTGCGTCCTCCGCCCAGGTTGGCGAACATGTCCTGCAGCTGGCTGGTCATGTCTTCCATGCCCGGTGGCGTCATGATCTCTACCCCGACCCGTGCGGCCTGGACCTCGATCTCGATCTCCGTTTCGTCGAGGCTGCCCTCGCGCAGGCGCTTGCGGAATTTCTGGCGGGTGTCGGTATCGGGTTGTGTGTCCTCGCCGACCGCCATGCTGCGCGGGGCCGGCAGCAGCACGTCGAGGATGCGGTCCTCGGCGGCATCTTCCGCGCGGTGTCTCACCTTGTCCATTGCGGTTTCGCGCGCGAGCTTGATGGCCGCATCGACCAGGTCGCGAATAATGGATTCCACATCGCGCCCGACGTAGCCCACCTCGGTGAACTTGGTGGCCTCGACCTTGATAAAGGGCGCGTTCGCCAGCCGCGCCAGGCGGCGCGCGATTTCGGTCTTGCCGACACCGGTCGGTCCGATCATCAGGATATTTTTCGGCGTGATCTCGACACGCAGGCGTTCGTCGACCTGCATGCGGCGCCAGCGGTTACGCAGGGCGATGGCCACGGAGCGCTTGGCGTCATCCTGGCCGATGATGTGCTTGTCCAGTTCCTGGACGATTTCTCTGGGGGTCATGTCAGACATAGTGGTCGGCTTTCGATGTATTTAGCTTCAAATTGAAGCAATTAACGAATTAAGCAATCATATAACCTGTATATCGCAGTCGTTAGGCGATTTTAAGCTCTTCCAGCGTCAGGTTGCGGTTGGTATAGATACAGATATCGCCTGCAATGCCGAGAGCGGCCTCCGTGATCGAGCGCGCATCCATGTCCGTATTCTCGACCAGTGCGCGGGCGGCGGACTGTGCGAACGGTCCACCGGAGCCAATCGCCATCAGCGAATGCTCCGGCTCGATGACGTCGCCGTTGCCGCTGATGATCAGCGAGGTTTCCTTGTCGGCGACGGCGAGCAATGCCTCGAGATTGCGCAGCATCTTGTTGGTCCGCCAGTCCTTGGCCAGCTCGACCGCGGCCCGGGTCAGCTGCCCGCCGAATTCATCCAGCTTGCCCTCGAACAGTTCGAACAGGGTGAAGGCGTCGGCGGTGCCGCCGGCGAAACCGGCCAGCACTGTGTCGTTGTAGAGACGGCGCACCTTGCGGGCGTTGCCCTTCATGACGGTGTCGCCCATGGACACCTGGCCATCGCCACCGATGACGACACTGTCGCCACGGCGGACCGACAGGATGGTCGTACCGCGAAACTGCTTCACTCGGGAAATCTCCTCAGCCGGGGGCGTGGAATTGTACACCATAGTATTGGGGTGAACGGGGCGAATCCAAGTGGGTGGTCGGGTTTGTGGCCTGCTTAAAAAATGCTCGCGCGAAGACTTGCTCGCGCAAAGACATCCTCGCGCAAAGACGCTAAGACGCAAAGATATTAACAAATTAGAGTATCATCTAATTATCTGGTTATGCCTATTTAGTATCCAGGGGCGATTTATATCTTCATGAGTATATTGGCTTCAGCATTATTCGTATTAGTAACAGCATTGAATATTAAAATATATATGATTGTTTTTATTGTTATAATTGTCTTATTTGGAGTAGTATATAATATTAAAGTCTGCTATTTTAAAGGGGTTTAAGCGGCTTTGCGTCTTGGCGCGAGATTATTTATTTCGTCTTACGCGCCCGCGGATGCGCCTTGTCATACACCTCTGCAAGATGCTGGAAATCGAGGTGTGTGTAGATCTGTGTAGTGCTGATATCCGCATGACCGAGTAATTCCTGCACCGCGCGCAGGTCGCCGCTGGACTCGAGCAGGTGGCTGGCGAAGGAGTGACGCAGGGTATGCGGGTGAAGATTGCCGGGCAGTCCACGCGCCTGTGCCAGCCGCCGGATCCGTTGCTGGACCGAGCGGTGACCGAGTCGCTGGCCGCCGCGCCCGGTGAAGATGGCGGTCTCATTCGGGCCGGCCGGGCGCACCGCGAGCCAGGCGTCGAGCGCGGCGATGGCGCGACGGCCGACCGGCAGTACCCGGGTCTTGGCGCCTTTGCCGGTGACACGCACGATCTGTTCGCGGTGGTCGATATCGCCCAGGTTGAGTGACACCAGTTCGGCCAGCCGCAGGCCGGATGAGTAGAGCAGTTCGAGCATGGCGATATCGCGCAGCACCAGGTCATCGCCGGTGGCGCCATCGAGCAACTGGCTGATGTCATCCACGCTGACGGTGTCGGG
>JAOULY010000397.1 GCA_029881775.1 Gammaproteobacteria bacterium | reverse complement strand
GTGCAGCATGGACATCATTGTTGAACATAATCCGGAGCGCGCGCAGCTGGACGCCCTGGGCGTGTTTGACTGGCCGGTGTGGGAGAAGGGTATTTCACGCTTCGACTGGACTTCACCGCCGGAGCAGTCACCGTGGCACCGGCCGACGGGGTGCCGGTCACCCTGACGGCCGGTGACTAGGTCATCTTCCCGGCCGGCATGAGCTGTGTCCAGGATATTACCAAGCCGGTTTCGAAGCATTACCGGTTTGGCTGAGGATCACCCCGGGGCGGAACGATTGGCGCGCCAGACGATCATGACTGCCAGCTAATAGCTACCTTATCCGTAATTACTTCAATACTGACGCAGGGGTAAAAATAATGCCGTCATTGCGATCGAAGCGAAGCAGTCTTTTGCAGACTGCACCTGATCCGGGAGATTGTACCGTCACTCCGTTCCTCGCAATGACGGGAGATGTTTGCGCAACAGGAGGTTGGTCGACTTGATCAGGAAGTGTGTAACAGCAACCCTGCTGTCGACAGTTTCCCTGCTGTTCATGACTACTGTGTACGCGGCGGAGCGCCCGGCCGGTTGGCGCCTGGCCAGTGAGTCCAGTCCTTACCTGCAATTGCACGCTGACAACCCGGTCGCGTGGTATCCGTGGGGCGAGGCGGCACTGGAGAAGGCGCGCCGCGAAAACAAGCCACTGTTTATATCCATCGGTTACTTCACCTGTCACTGGTGTCACGTAATGGCGCGCGAGTCATTCAGTGATGCGGCAATTGCGAAATTGCTGAACGATCATTTCGTCGCCATCAAGATCGACCGCGAACAGCGCCCGGACCTTGATGCAGCCTATATGCAGTATGTGCAGCTGACGATGGGACGGGGTGGCTGGCCCATGTCGGTGTGGGCAACGCCGGACGGCGAACCATTTCTTGGCGGTACCTACTACCCGCCGACATCAAAACCCGGACAGACCGGTTTCAGCGAATTACTGACGCGCCTGGCCGCCCTGTGGGCAGAGGACGAGGCGTCTATTCGCGAGACGGCGCAACACGCAGTCGGCTTGTTGACGAAGGTGGGGGCTTCGGCGCGACCGGTTACGCTATCGGATGCGCCGCTCGCGCTTGCGAGGCAGGAATACCGGCAGACCTATGACGAATTGCAGGGCGGGTTCGGACCGGCACCGAAGTTCCCGCAACCGGCGCGCCTGCTGTTCCTGCTGGAAGACACGGACCCCGCCAGCCGCAAGATGGCCGTGCATACGCTGGCGCGCATGATCGACGGTGGCATTTACGACCAACTGGGAGGCGGGTTTCATCGCTATTCCACCGACTTCGAATGGCGCCTGCCGCATTTTGAAAAAATGCTCTATGACCAGGCGCTCATTGCCCGCGCCTGCCTGGTGGCCTGGCGGGAAACGCGCAGCCCGGAATTCGCGGCTGCCGCCCGGGAAGTGCTGGATTTCAGCCTGCGCGAGTTGGGCCATGCCGGCGGTGGATTCTATTCAGCGCTGGGTGCCGACAGCCCGGTTGCCGCGGGTGCCGGTGCGCACTTGGAGGAGGGCGCATTCTATACCTGGACCTGGCCGCAGCTGCTTGCCGCGCTTGGTGAGGGCGACCTGCTCGACTGGGCGGCGGCGCGTTACGACCTGTCTGCACAGGGTAACGCCGCGCATGACCCGCTGGGTGAAATGGAGGGGCGCAATGTGCTGGCCGAGGTGCTCGATGCCGAACAACTGGCTGCACGCTTCAAGGTGGATCGTGCGACTGCCAGCCAGCGCAACACACAGGTGGATGAGCGCCTGTTGCGTGCGCGTGCGCAACGCCCCGCGGTGCCGGTGGATGACAAGGTCGTAACGGTGTGGAACGGTTACATGATTACCACGCTGGCGCTGGCCGGCCGCCTGCTGGATGAGCCGCGTTATA
This sequence comes from Gammaproteobacteria bacterium, assembly GCA_029881775.1. Taxonomy (GTDB): domain Bacteria; phylum Pseudomonadota; class Gammaproteobacteria; order UBA9214; family UBA9214; genus UBA9214. The sequence goes on along the minus strand of JAOULY010000397.1, from coordinate 706 downwards.
TCGATGCGGCTGTCCGGTCTGCAGAATTCCTGTTCGATAAACTGTACGACAGGCAGGACAGGATTCTATACCGCGACTGGCGCGCCGGCGTGCGTGGCGTGGCGGGCTTCAGCGAAGACTATGCCGCGCTGGCCGAAGGACTGCTGGCGCTGTATCGCGTCACGGGTGAACGCCGCTGGTTGCAACGGGCAAGGCAACTGGCCGACCGGCAGCTTGAATTGTTCTGGGATGAAACGAACGGCGGCTTTTTCAATGCCCCGGCTGGCGCGGCGGCCTGGTTGCGCGAGAAGGGCATCGTGGATGGTGCCGTCGTCTCTGACAATGGCGTGTCCATTCACGTGTTGCTGGGACTGGCCCGCCTGACCGGCCAGGCGGACTACCGGCGGCGCGCCCGGCAAATAGCCGCCTGGGCCATGGGGCAATTGTCCGACTCACCCTCCGATATGCCCTACGCCTTGCGTGCCTGGCCTGCGCTGCTGGCAGATGTAAAGAATGAGGAAGGGTCTGTAACTGACTGAAACTATAAATCATATTATATGCTCAGCGATCGGCTAAAAAGTCATTTCCGGATCTGTAAGTTGTCTGTAGGTCGGGGTGAGCTAAAGTGTAGTCATCGGGTGGCGCCATCGCCCGACTCCGTAAATTCAACCCGTCCATCTGGTCGGGTTTTTTTATGGCGCGTCCGGAATCAGCGTGATCTCGACGC
>JAOULY010000047.1 GCA_029881775.1 Gammaproteobacteria bacterium | reverse complement strand
GGTTTTATGAATTGTATTTACCTGGCAGAAATTGAATGGCTATCACATTGACTGAAAAGGCGGCGGACCGCATCAAGGGGTTTCTTGCCCGGCGTGGCAAGGGCATCGGCCTGCGTCTCGCTGTGAAGACAACCGGCTGCTCCGGTATGGCCTATGTCATGGAGTATGTCGACGCGGTTGAGGACAGTGACGTGGTGTTCGAGGATATGGGTGTCAAGGTCATCATCGATCCGAAAAGCCTGGTGTACCTGGATGGCACAGAACTCGATTTTGCGCGTGAAGGGCTGAACGAAGGCTTCAAGTTCAATAATCCGAATGTGAAAGACATGTGCGGTTGCGGCGAAAGCTTCAACGTGTAATGTCCTTCGTTCTCTGAAGCGGTTCCCGGCATTTATCAAGGCTCATGGCTGCGGATTCGGTACCGTCACACTTTGACCTGTTTGAGTTGCCGGTATCATTCGATATCGATATCGACAAACTCGATACACGCTACCGGGAATTGCAGCGCAGTCTGCATCCAGACCGGTTCGTGAATGCCGCTGACCGCGAACGGTTGCAATCGGTACAGCAGGCAACACAGGTGAACGAGGCTTACCGCACCCTGAAAGATCCGTTACTGCGTGGCCGCTACCTGCTGCAGCTGGGTGGTTATGTCTTCGACGACGAGCATTCCACCACCAGTGATATCGAATTCCTGATGGAACAAATGGAATTACGCGAGTCGCTTGCGGGTGTGCGCGAATCGGACGATGCCTTTGCGACACTTGGCGCTATCATGGACCGCATCACCACGGACCTTGACGGGTTTGAGGCGCGGCTGGCCAAACAACTGGCCGCTGGCAGTGATGCAGCCGCTGCGGCGGATACGCTGGTGAAGATGCAGTTCTTCCGCAAGCTGCAGGAAGAGGCGGTTGAGATTGAAGTGGAACTCGAGGATGAAATGGCCTGATAGCGGGCCGAGTGAACTAACTGACTTACTGATATGGCACTCTTGCAGATTTCTGAACCCGGGCAGTCGACGGCGCCGCATGCACACAAGCTGGCGGCCGGTATTGACCTGGGCACGACCAACTCACTGGTGGCCAGTGTCCGCAGTGGCGTGGCCGAAACCTTGCCGGACAGTAAGGGTGCGCACCTGTTGCCATCCGTTGTGCGTTATCACGCCACGGGCGCGCCGGACGTGGGCGAGGCGGCACTGGCGGCAGCGGCCGATGATCCACTCAATACAATCGCGTCGATCAAGCGCCTGATGGGGCGTGGTGTCGAGGATGTGCGGCATATCGGTTCGCAGTTACCGTATCATTTCGTCGAAACATCAAGTGGCATGCCACGCCTGCGAACCGTGGCCGGTGACATCAGCCCGGTCGAGGTGTCTGCCGACATCCTGCGTGTCCTGAAGCGGCGTGCCGAGGAAACGCTTGGCGGTGAACTCCAGGGTGTGGTGATTACCGTGCCGGCTTATTTTGATGACGCGCAGCGCCAGGCCACCAGGGACGCCGGTCGCCTGGCCGGGCTGAATGTCCTGCGCCTGCTGAACGAGCCGACCGCGGCGGCTGTTGCCTACGGCCTCGACAAGGGTTCGGAGGGCGTCATCGCGATTTACGATCTGGGTGGCGGCACGTTCGATATTTCCATCCTGCGTTTGCACAAGGGCGTTTTCGAAGTACTGTCCACGGCCGGTGACACCGCGCTGGGCGGTGATGACATGGACCGGCTGGTCGCGCACTGGATCATGCAACAGGCAGGTATTGACCCGTCGGCTGATCGTGGCCGACTGCGCAAATTGCAGGCCGTTGCGCGCAGGGCCAAGGAAGCCTTAACAACAGCTGATGTGGCGTCATTCACCGTCAGGCGTGATGATGGAACTGACTGGGCGGGTGAACTCACGCGCGCGCAGTTTAACGAACTGGTCGGCGCCCTGGTCGACAAGACACTGGTTCCCTGCCGGCGGGCACTGCGCGACGCCGGTATCCGCGCAGAAGACGTTGTTTCAATTGTGATGGTGGGCGGGTCGACCCGTGTGCCGCTGGTACGCGAGCGCGTGGCGACCTTTTTCAAGGCGGAACCGATGGTCGATATCGACCCGGACCGGGTGGTCGCGGTTGGTGCGGCGATCCAGGCGGATATCCTGGCCGGTAACAAGCCGGACGACGACATGCTGCTGCTGGATGTCATCCCGCTGTCACTCGGGCTGGAAACCATGGGTGGCCTTGCCGAAAAGATCATACCCCGCAATACCACGCTGCCGGCCGCCAAGGCGCAGGAATTTACCACCTTCAAGGACGGGCAGACGGCCATGTCATTGCACGTGGTACAGGGTGAGCGTGAGCTGGTTGAGGATTGCCGTTCGCTGGCAAAATTCGAGCTGCATGATATCCCGCCGATGGTGGCCGGTGCCGCGCGTATTCGCGTTACCTTCCAGGTGGACGCCGATGGCCTGCTCAGCGTCACGGCAGAGGAACGGACGCAGGGTGTGCGTAGCAGTATCGAGATCAAACCGTCCTACGGGCTCAGTGATAATGAGATCGAGACCATGCTGAAGGATTCGATGCAGTTTGCTGCCGATGACCGTGACGTGAGACGCCTGCGGGAAGAGCAGGTGGAGGCGGACCGCGTACTCGAGGCACTGGCCGCGGCACTGGCAGTTGATGGCGACAGCCTGCTGGAGCCGGCGGAACGTGCCGCGATCGATGCGGCGGCCGAACAACTGGCGGTTGCCCGTGGCGGCGATGATTACCGCACTATCAAGCAGGCCATTGAAGCGGTGGAAAAGGCCAGTGCAGTGTTTGTCGAGCGTCGTATGAACAGCAGTATTCGCGCGGCCATGGCCGGGCACAATGTCGATGAATTCAAATCCTGAATACGCCACTTATTAATCCATACGATCCGGAAAGCCCATATGCCGCAAATTATTTTTTTACCGCACGAGGAAATCTGTCCCGAGGGTGCCGTCATAGAGGCCGAGCCGGGTATGACGATCTGTGATGCGGCGCTGAAGGAAGGTATCGAGATCGAGCACGCCTGCGAAAAATCCTGTGCCTGCACCACCTGTCATGTCTACATCCGTGAAGGCGCAGATTCGCTGAACGAGTCGACGGAAGACGAGGACGATCTGCTCGACAAGGCCTGGGGGCTGGACCCGGATTCCCGCCTGAGTTGCCAGGCGGTGGTTGCCGATACCGACCTGGTCGTCGAGATACCGAAGTACACCATCAACATGGTGAGCGAGAACCATTAGAAAACACTGTAGGAGCGCCTTGCAGGCGCGATAAAATTTCAGGCACCCAATCGCGCCTGCAAGGCGCTCCTACAGGTGGATTGATTGCGCGGAGAACAACATGCCACTGACCTGGACAGACACCCTCGATATCGCCATCGAACTGGATGAAAAATACCCGGATACCGATCCGATGCATGTCAATTTTGTCGATTTGCGTAACTGGATCATGGCGCTGGACGAGTTTGACGATGACCCGGAACATTGCGGTGAGCGCATCCTCGAGGCAATCCAGATGGCCTGGATAGAAGAGCGCGAATAGCCGTAAGCCCCGGGGCGCCTTGTCCCCGATGCTGTAAGCCCCTGTTATAAAATCAAATAGCGCGCTAAAACGCAGGCCAGGCACATCTTTCCCGGCGCTGCCCGGGCAGGCTTGCCACTATCTCTACATTCCATTAAACCCGCCAACCTTGTATATTACGCGGCCTTGTTGCAGCGGCTTGCGTTCCGCTGGTATGCCCGGCAGTCGGCAAAGCCGGGTATCAGGATTTCCGTACCATCAAAAATCGAGGTTTTCATGGCAGTTAGAAATCGTCTGCACCGCAGCGAACTGGCAGTACCCGGCAGTAATACACGCATGCTCGAGAAGGCGCCCGGCGCTGGCGCCGACATGGTTTTCCTCGACCTCGAAGACGCGGTTGCACCGGATGACAAGGAGCAGGCGCGCAAGAATATCATCGAGGCGCTGAACGACCTCGACTGGTCGAACTGCGGCGTGTCGATTCGTATGAACGGCCTCGACACCCACTGGGCTTACCGCGATATCGTCGACGTGGTGGAGCAGGCCGGCCAGCATCTCGATACCATCCTGATTCCGAAGGTCAACACACCGTCGGATATATTATTCGTGTCGACCTTGCTGGAGCAGATCGAGGCGGCCAAAAATCTCAAGCAGATAAACCTGCATATCCTGATCGAAACCGCCATGGGGATGGCCAACGTCGAGCAGATCGCACAGACCTGCCCGGAACGGCTTGAGGCGATGGTGTTCGGCGTGGCCGACTATGCGGCATCCACGCAGGCGCGTACCACCAACATGGGTGGTGCCAACCCGGACTACACCGTGCTGACGCACCCGGACGAGAGCGGCAAGCGCGAACGTCACTGGGGTGACCAGTGGCACTTCGCCATTTCCCGCATGGTCGTTGCGTGTCGCGCTTACGGCCTGCGCCCGATTGACGGTCCGTTCGGTGATATTTCCGATCCCGATGGTTACCTGAATGTCAGTCGCGGTGTGGCGGCACTGGGTGTCGAAGGCAAATGGGCGATTCATCCCTCGCAGATCGAACTGGCCAACCAGGTATTTACGCCGGGTGAAGCCGAAATCGATCGTGCGCGCCGCATCCTGGTGGCTATGGATGAGGCGGCGAAACAGGGGCGCGGTGCCGTGTCGCTCGACGGTCGCCTGATTGACGCGGCGTCCATTCGCCAGGCACAGGTAATGGTGGACAAGTTCACGCAGATTGAGAAGTCGCTCGCTGCCAGAAAGTAACGATTTGACGGAGAAACAGTCTTGAATATTCACGAGTACCAGGCCAAAGAGCTGTTGAAGCAATATGGAGTGCCCGTTCCGGATGGCCGCGTGGCACACAATGTCGATCACGCGGTAGCCGTTGCCGAAGACCTGGGTGGTGAACGCTGGATCGTCAAGGCGCAAATTCATGCCGGCGGGCGCGGCAAGGGTGGCGGTGTCAAACTGGCCGAGTCAATTGAGGACGTGCGGTCACTGACTGACCAGATGATTGGCAGTCACCTGGTGACGCCGCAAACCGGCAGTGAGGGACGGCTGGTACAACGCGTGCTGATCGAACAGGCCTGCGACATCCAGCAGGAATTCTACCTGGGCATGGTCATAGACCGCGCGACGCAGCGCATTACAGTGATTGCATCTGCCTCGGGTGGTATGAATATCGAGGAGGTGGCGAAGACCAACCCGGAAAAAGTGATCCGTGAAGCCGTCGACCCGGCTGTCGGACTGATGAGTTTCCAGTGCCGCAAGATAGCGGCAAAAATCGGTCTGACGGGCAAGCAGATTGCAGCGGCTGCCAAGCTTATGCAGGCACTGTACCGGGCATTCCGCGACAAGGATGCCCTGCTTGTGGAAATCAACCCGCTGGCCATCGTCAACGGCGGTTCGCTGCTGGCTGTTGACGCGAAAATGAGTTTCGATGGTAATGCCCTGTACCGTCGCCCGCAGATAACCGAGTTGCGTGATTTCGACGAGGAAGACCCGAAGGAAGTCGAGGCGACCGGTCATGGCCTGAACTACATCGCGCTGGACGGCAACGTTGGCTGTATCGTCAATGGCGCCGGCCTGGCGATGGCGACCATGGACGCCATCAGTTTCCACGGCGGCAAACCGGCCAATTTCCTCGACGTCGGTGGCGGTGCCTCGCCGGAGAAGGTGGGCAATGCCTTCCGTATCGTGTTGCAGGACCCGAACGTCAGGATCATCCTGGTGAATATTTTCGCCGGCATCAATCGCTGTGACTGGATTGCCGAGGGTCTGGTGCAGGCCATGCGTGACCTGGAAATCAATGTGCCGATCGTGGTGCGACTGGCCGGCACCAACGTTGAACTGGGAACGCCGATTCTTGCCGAGTCCGGTTTCCCGTTCATCATGGCTGATAACCTGGATGATGCCGCCACGAAAGTCATGGCGACACTGGAGCAGCAATCATGAGCGTTTTCGTACACAAGCATTCACGCGTCATCATCCAGGGCTTTACCGGTCAGCATGCGACATTCCATGCCGAAGAGGCCATGCAGAACGGCACCACAGTCGTCGGCGGCGTAACGCCGGGCAAGGGTGGCCAGGTGCACCTGGGACTGCCGGTGTTTGATACCGTGCACCAGGCGGTGGATGCAACCGGGGCCGATGTTAGTGGTATTTTCGTACCGCCGCCGTTTGCGGCCGATGCCATCATGGAAGCGCTGGAGGCCGGTATCGGTGTGGTCGTGGTGATTGCCGATGGTATCCCGGTACAGGACATGGTGCGTGTCAAACGCTATGCCGCCGATCGCAATGCCGTCATCATTGGTCCCAACACACCGGGAATCATTACACCGGATGCGTGCAAGGTCGGCATCATGCCGTCACATATCTATACGCCGGGACGCATCGGTGTGGTATCACGGTCCGGTACGCTGAATTATGAAGCCGTACAGCAGATGTCCGAGCTTGGCATGGGGCAGTCGACATCGGTCGGCATCGGCGGCGACCCGGTCAATGGCACCGACTTCGTCACGGTGTTACGCGCCTTCGAGGAAGATCCTGAAACCGATGCCGTGATCATGATTGGCGAGATCGGTGGCCAGCAGGAAGTCGAGGCAGCCCGCTGGGCAAAAGCCAACATGCAGAAGCCGGTGGTCGGATTTATCGCCGGTGTCTCGGCACCGCCCGGACGCAGGATGGGTCATGCCGGCGCCATCATCTCCGGCGCAGAGGATACTGCCAATGCCAAGATGGATCTCATGGAAGAACTGGGCGTGAACGTGGTTCGCAACCCGGCCCTGATCGGCGAAACCGCCAACCGCGTTTTCTCCTGAGCGAGAAATCTGCTATGAAAACAGCCACAGCGTACACCGGGAGCACAGGCGTCGTTATTTAGTGTCAGCCAGCTAAAACTCCGTGTCCTCTGTGTACTCTGTGGCAATTTACCCCTGTTCGGGGTGCAGTCGCCTGAATTTTCGCGAAATCTGTCTGTCCATCATTGCCTGTCAGGCGTCATACGCTTAAACTATCCCGTTGAAAAATTTCACTAAGCTCCCGTTTTACGGCGGGTTTCCTGTTACTGAATGAATTGTATGGAGTCTTGCATGGCCATTGAACGCACCTTTTCCATTATCAAGCCCGACGCGGTCGAGAAAAACGTCATAGGCGAGATCATCAGCCGCTTCGAAAAGAACGGCCTGCGCGTCATCGCGTCGAAAATGGTGCACCTTAGCAAAGAGCAGGCCGGTGAATTCTACGCCGTGCACAAGGAGCGTCCGTTCTACAATGACCTGGTCGACTACATGACCTCCGGTCCGGTCGTGGTGCAGGTGCTGGAAGGCGAAAACGCGGTCCTGAAAAACCGCGAGATCATGGGTGCAACCAACCCGGCTGACGCGGATCCCGGTACCATCCGCAAGGACTTTGCCACCAGCATCGAAGAGAATGCCGTGCATGGTTCCGATGCGCCCGAGACTGCCGCGCAGGAAATCGAGTTCTTCTTTAGCGAAGGGCTGTGCCCGCGGACGCGCTGAGCGCCCGCTGTCTGGATACGATGCCTGATTCACCAAAAATCAACCTGCTGGATTTCGACCGGGACGGCCTGGTGGAATTTTTCACTGCGCGCGGTGAAAAGCCGTTTCGCGCAACGCAGTTGATGAAGTGGATTTACGGCATGGGCGTCACCGACTTTGAATCGATGACGAATATCGGCAAGCCCCTGCGTGCCGGGCTGGCGGCGGATACCGCGATACGCCTGCCGGAGATTGCTGAAGACAACCAGTCTGAAGATGGTTCTCGCAAGTGGCTGTTCCGCCTGGATGACGGCAATTGCATCGAAACGGTGTATATCCCGGAAACTGACCGGGGCACGCTGTGCGTTTCCTCGCAGGTTGGCTGCATGTTGAACTGCAGTTTCTGTTCAACGGCTACCCAGGGCTTTAATCGCAACCTCTCGACCGGCGAAATCATTGCGCAGGTCTGGATGGCGGTAAACCTGCTCGGCCAGACATCAGACGGCCCCCGGCTGGTGACCAACGTGGTCATGATGGGCATGGGCGAGCCCCTGTTGAACTACGACAACGTGATAAGCGCCATGCGCATCATGCTGGACGACTTTGGTTACGGCCTGTCGAAGCGCAGGGTGACGCTCAGTACGGCCGGTGTGGTGCCGGCGATCAAACAGTTGCGCGAGGACTGCGATGTGAGCCTGGCCGTGTCATTGCACGCGCCTGATGACGCGTTGCGTAATGAACTGGTCCCGTTAAATCGCAAATACCCGATTCGCGAGTTGCTGGATACCTGCAAGGCCTATGTCGGGGAAGGCCGGCGCAGGGTGACTTTCGAGTATGTCATGCTGGCCGGCGTCAATGATTCGGACAGTCACGCGCGTGCGCTGGTCAAGTGCCTCAGGGGTGTGCCTGCCAAGGTAAATCTTATTCCGTTTAACCCGTTTCCAACGACCTGTTACCAGCGCAGCGAGGAATCGCGAATTGACCGGTTCTTCGAGATTTTAAACAGGGCCGGCATTGTGACCATCACCCGCCGTACGCGTGGTGATGATATCGATGCCGCCTGCGGCCAGCTGGCCGGCAGGTTCCAGGACCGGACGCGGCGACGTGAACGGGTAATCGCAAATTTCCAGGTGCAGGAACATGCAAACTAGAAAACTGCTGGCTGGCATTGCGCCTGTTCTGTTGCTGGTTGCCTGTGCGGGCAACCCGCAGTCACCTGCCGTGACACAATCACTGACCGCGGCCAAGGCAAACACGCAGCTGGGGATCGAGTACCTGCGTTCGGGTGACCTGGAAAGATCGCGAAACCGGCTGGAAAGGGCCATCAAGATGGCGCCGGACTATGCGCCTGCCCATGATGCCATCGCGATTCTCTACGAGCAGGTTGGCGATCACGAGGCGGCGGAGACACACTACCGCAAGAGTCTGCGGATCGATGCCGGCAACGCAGCCACCCGCAACAACTATGGCCAGTTCCTGTGCAAGCTGGGTCGTTACGACGAGGCAGCGGCCGCATTCAAGCGGGCGGCCGAAAACGCCTATTACCGTACACCCTGGGTGCCGCTGACCAATGCCGGTATTTGCCTGCTGGGTGTGCCGGACAATGCACAGGCAGAGGTGTATTTAAGGCAGGCGCTCGCCCGGCAGCCGACCTATGCACCGGCGCTCCTGAACATGGGGAAAATCAGTTTTGCTGGCGGGGATTACCTGAGCGCGCGTGGTTACCTGGAGCGCTACCAGCAGGTGGTCGAGCACACCGCGGACAGTCTGTGGCTGGCGATCCAGACCGAGTATGCACTCAAGGACCACGCGGCCTGGGGTAATTACGCGCTCCAGCTGAGAAGGGATTTTCCTGACAGTGAGCAGTACCTGCTAATGCAGGAGTGGGAGAATGGGCGGCGGACGGGAGACTGACGCCGGCACGAGTACCCGGCTGGATAACGGGGACTCTATCGGTGCACGTCTGCGGACTGCACGGGAGCAGCGCGGCCTGAGTGCGGAAAATGTGGCAAAACAGCTCAGGCTTGACGTTGCGGTCGTCAACGCACTCGAACACGACGACCGGGAACACCTGCCGGCGCCGATTTTTGTGCAGGGTTATTTGCGCAGTTACGCACGCCTGCTCGACTTGCCTGAAAGCGAACTGGCGGACGACTATGCCAGGGAAAGTGGCGAACTGCCGCCACTGACAGTGCAGCGGATCGGGCAACGACGGGCGTTTTTCAGCATGCCATCAACGGGCCTGATGCGAAATGTCATCCTGGTGATATTTGTCGCAATCATGTTGTGGCTGGCATTCCCGTACATCAGCGGTCTGTTTGATTCGCGGAACGATGTCAGCGACGACGAAACTGCGGCGGGGCACCTGGAGATTCCGCCGGCCGGTCATTGATGACAGGCGGGCAACTGCACTGATTGCGCGGATACTAATGAGAACAATCTACACAACTAACTGACTTTATGGCCAAGACCCTACAGGCCGTCCGCGGTATGAATGACATACTCCCGGCG
>JAOULY010000046.1 GCA_029881775.1 Gammaproteobacteria bacterium | reverse complement strand
TTACCTCATGGGTGCAGCCTACCCCCTGTCACTGCTGGCCGACGTCGAGTAAACGATGAGTAACATTGTTGTCGGCTTGTCTGGCGGGGTCGATTCAGCCGTCGCCGCCCGGTTGCTGATTGATCAGGGACACACAGTCTCCGCCGTGTTCATGAAAAACTGGGACGAAGACGATGCCGACGATTATTGTCCGGCCGAGGCTGATCTGGCTGATGCCCGGGACATCGCCGCCCTGCTCGACATAGAATTAACCACCGTCAGCTTCTCGGCTGAATACTGGAACCGCGTGTTCGCGCATTTTCTCAGTGAATACGAGGCCGGCCGGACCCCCAGCCCGGATATTATCTGCAACCGCGAGATCAAGTTCCGCGCCTTCCTGGAGCATGCCGCCGGCCTGGGTGCCGACTTCATCGCCACCGGACATTACGCACGCATTCAGTATTCACCTGATGTAAAACTGCTGCGCGGCGTTGACGAATCAAAGGACCAGACATATTTCCTGCACACACTGACCCGCGCACAACCGTCACGGAGTATTTTCCCCCTGGGCGATATGTACAAGCGCGATGTTCGCGCCCTGGCGGAACAGCGTGGCTTTTCAATACACGCCAAGAAAGACAGTACCGGCATCTGTTTTATCGGTGAACGCAGGTTCAACCGGTTCCTGGCACGTTATGTACACAAGCGGCCCGGTGAAATCCGCGCACTGACCGGCGAGGTTCTCGGTGAGCATGAAGGTGTCATGTTCTACACTATCGGACAACGCCAGGGGCTGGGTATCGGCGGCCGGCAGCAGGCAAGCGGTGAACCCTGGTACGTGGCGGACAAGGACATCGAACACAACATCGTTTATGTCGTGCAGGGCGGCAGTCACCCCGCCCTGTTCCGACAGGGTCTTGAAGCCAGCCAGTTACACTGGATTGATGAGGCAGCGCCACCTGCCCGGCTTGCCTGTCACGCACGCATTCGCCACCAGCAGCCACTGCAGGCCTGCCAGCTTGAAACGCGTGACGATGGTTACTGCAAAGTCACCTTCGATACGCCGCAGCGTGCCGTTGCACCCGGGCAATCGGTGGTTTTTTATGCCGGTGAGGTCTGCCTCGGCGGCGCCGTAATAGAAACAGGTTTCTGACTACCGATGACTGACGACCGAACACTTCATGGACAAACGCTCGCCCTGGCGGGCATGTACCAGGCTGCCAGGCTGGTACAGCAAACCGCGCGCGGGCAAACACGTGACCCGCAGGCCACGGCCGCCAGCCTGGGCAGCATCTTCATGACGTCACCCGCACACGTCGATGATGTTTACCGGGATGTTAACGGCATCCGCTCAGGCCTGTCCGTCCTGTCTCAGCAACTCGGTACCGATAACAGCGCGCGCGACCTGGAACTGACAGGCTACGTTATCACCCTGCTCCACCTGGAAAGAAAACTGTCCGGCGCAAGGCACCTGCTCGATAACATTGCCAGCGGCCTCGATGCCATACGTGGCGACAGTGAATACGGACCGGAGATGACAGCGGACGTGGTCAGCGCGCTGGCCGGGATCTATACATCGACAGTCAGTACGCTGACACCGCGCATCATGGTGCAAGGTGAGCCGGGCATACTGCAGGCGACCGAAAGCCGTGACATGATCCGCGCCCTGCTGCTTGCCGGCATGCGCGCCGCCGTGCTCTGGCGCCAGTGCGGCGGCAGTCGCATCCGGCTGTTATTCAAACGCAAGGCCATGCTGGCACACACCAACGCCCTGTTGAGGGGCAGCTGATTCGCACCGAACCGGGCCTCCGGCGGAAATAAAACCGTGTATAATTGCGCCCTTTCGCGAGATGCACGGAGCGTCCATGAACAACAGTTTCAACACCCGCGACTCACTCCAGGTCGGGGACAATAGCTACGAAATATTCAGTCTGCGTCGACTGGCCGAATCACATGACATCAGCCGGTTGCCCTGCACGCTCAGGATCCTGCTGGAAAACCTGCTGCGCTACGAAGACGAACACACTGTTACAAAGTCCGATATCGATGCATTGATCAACTGGGACCCGCAGGCTGAGCCCGACGTGGAGATCGCATTTCGTCCGGCGCGTGTACTGATGCAGGATTTCACCGGCGTACCGGCAGTGGTGGATCTTGCCGCCATGCGCGATGCCATGACACTTCTGGGCGGCGACCCGGACCGCATCAATCCGCTGCAACCGGCAGAACTGGTGATCGACCACTCCGTGCAGGTCGACAGCTACGGCAGCGCAAACGCAATCGACCTCAACAGCAAACTGGAATACCAGCGCAACCAGGAACGTTACAGTTTCCTGAAGTGGGGCCAGAAGGCATTTTCGAACTTTCGTGTCGTGCCACCCGACACCGGCATCGTGCACCAGGTCAACCTCGAATACCTTGCCCGCGTCGTGTTCGAGCGTGAAAACGGCAACGTCACACAGGCCTATCCCGACACGCTGGTCGGCACCGATTCACACACCACCATGATCAACGGCCTCGGCGTGCTTGGCTGGGGTGTTGGCGGCATCGAGGCGGAAGCGGCCATGCTGGGACAGCCCATCTCCATGCTGATCCCGCAAGTCGTCGGCTTCAACCTGCATGGCCGCCTGCCCGAAGGGGCAACCGCCACCGACCTGGTACTGACAGTGGTTGAAATCCTGCGCGGTGAAGGCGTGGTGGGTAAATTTGTCGAATTCTACGGTGAAGGTCTCGACCACCTGTCGCTGGCAGACCGCGCCACCATTGCCAACATGGCCCCCGAGTACGGCGCGACCTGCGGGTTCTTCCCGGTCGACGATGAAACGCTCGCCTACCTGCGCCTCAGTGGCCGCAGTGAAACCCAGGTGGCACTGGTCGAGGCCTATGCGCGCGAGCAGGGAATGTTCCGCCTGGCGGGCGATGCGCCGGCCACCTACACCCGGACCCTGGCACTGGATCTTGCCGGCGTGGTACCGAGCATTGCCGGCCCCAAGCGGCCGCAGGACCGAATCGCCCTGAGTGAATCAAAGCCGCGCTTCCTGGCCGATCTTGCCGCACTCAAGCAGGAACGAAATATCAACAGTCATCCCGTTGATGTCGTCATTGACGGCAATCGCACAACGCTGGATGACGGTGCAGTTGTTATCGCGGCGATTACATCGTGCACCAACACGTCCAATCCGTCGGTCATGATCGGCGCCGGCCTGGTTGCAAAAAAAGCCCAGGCACTTGGTCTCGGCGTACAACCCTGGGTAAAGACCTCGCTGGCGCCCGGCTCACGTGTCGTCACCGCCTACCTGGAGCAGGCAGGCCTGATGGACGCACTCAACAGCCTCGGTTTCAACACGGTAGGTTATGGCTGCACGACCTGCATCGGCAATTCCGGACCATTGCCGGAACCGGTCTCGCAGGCAATTCGCGAGGGTGACCTGTCGGCCTGTGCGGTACTGTCGGGCAACCGCAACTTCGAGGGCCGTGTACACGCCGAGGTGCGCATGAACTACCTCGCATCCCCGCCCCTGGTCGTTGCCTACGCGATCGCCGGCCGCATGGATATCGACATTCAGAATGAAGCGCTTGGCACCGGCAGCAACGGCAAACCCGTCTACCTGAAAGACATATGGCCAGGCCAGGATGAGATACGCGCCGTCATTAATTCCAGTGTCGACAAGGACAAGTTCAGCAGCACCTATGCCGAGGTGTTTTCCGGCGAGACCCGCTGGAACGCCTTGCAGTCGCCGGAAGACAAGCAATACGACTGGCAGGCTGATTCAACCTATATCCGCAAACCACCCTATTTCGAGGGCATGACAGCGACACCGGAACCGGTTGGCGACATTACCGGCGCGCGCGTACTCGCACTGCTCGGTGATTCGGTGACAACCGACCATATCTCCCCGGCCGGCGCCATCGCACCCGGTAGCCCGGCGGCCCTCTACCTCGAGGCCAATGGTGTCGAACGCAAGGATTTCAACTCGCTTGGCTCACGCCGCGGCAACCATGAAGTCATGATGCGTGGCACGTTTGCAAATATCCGGCTGCGCAACCAGCTGGCACCGGGCACCGAAGGCGGTATCACTGTTCATCAACCGGGCGGCGAGCAAATGAGTATCTTCGATGCCTCGGCACGCTACCGTGCTGAGGGCGTTCCGCTCGTGGTCATTGCCGGCAAGGAGTACGGTTCCGGCTCTTCCCGTGACTGGGCGGCGAAAGGACCACGGCTGCTGGGTGTGCGCGCGGTCATCGCCGAGAGTTACGAGCGCATTCATCGCTCCAACCTGGTCGGCATGGGTATACTGCCACTGCAGTTCATGCCCGGTGATACGCCGGCCAGCCTGGGATTGAACGGCCAGGAAACCTATACAATCGGCGGCATGCAGAATGGCCTCACGGAGCTTACCCGGGTAACGGCAACTGCTGCAGACGGACACGAAACATCGTTTGATGCACGGGTGCGTATCGATACACCGCAGGAGTTCGAGTACTACTGCAACGGCGGCATCCTGCATTACGTGCTGCGCCAGCTCGCCGCCTGATTAACTGCGTACTACGAGGACAGCTATGGAATTGTCACCACTAACTGCTGTATCACCGGTTGACGGCCGCTACGGCGGAAAGACCGCGGCACTGCGACCGATTTTCAGTGAATATGGCCTGATTCGCCACCGTGTCATCGTCGAGGTCCGCTGGCTGCAGGCGCTCGCAGCATATGAGGGCATAGCCGAAGTACCGCCGCTCAGCACCCACGCCGGGCACGTACTTGACGATATCATCGAGAAGTTCAGCGAGCAGGATGCGCAACGCGTCAAGAATATAGAGAGCACGACCAACCATGACGTCAAGGCTGTCGAATACTTCCTGAAGGAAAAAATCGCCGGCAACGCGGAACTCGAGGCAGTCAGCGAATTCATCCATTTCGCCTGCACATCCGAAGATATCAACAACCTCGCCTATGCGCTCATGTTGCGCGAGGCACGCAGCCAGGCCCTGTTGCCGCTACTCGATGACGTGACTCACGCAATCGAGCAGCTGGCCAGGCAGTATGCCGACAATCCCATGCTGTCGCGCACACACGGCCAAACAGCGTCTCCGACCACCATCGGCAAGGAAATGGCCAATGTATGCGCCCGCCTGCGTCGCCAGCGCGAACATTTCACCGCCGTACCCATGCTCGGCAAGATGAACGGCGCTGTCGGCAACTACAATGCCCACCTCGTGGCATACCCGGACATCGACTGGCCAGCCTTCTCGGCCGCGTTTATCAATGATCTCGGCCTGGAGGTAAATCCGTATACCACGCAGATAGAACCACACGACTACATGGCCGAACAGTTCGACGCACTTGCTCGCTTCAACACCGTGCTGATCGATTTCTGTCGTGACATGTGGGGCTATATATCGCTGGGCTATTTCAAACAGAAAACGGTAGCCTCCGAGGTTGGCTCCTCGACCATGCCGCACAAGGTCAACCCGATCGACTTTGAAAACTGCGAGGGTAACCTGGGTATTGCAAATGCCCTGTACGGTCACTTTTCCGCGAAACT
This sequence comes from Gammaproteobacteria bacterium, assembly GCA_029881775.1. GTDB lineage: Bacteria > Pseudomonadota > Gammaproteobacteria > UBA9214 > UBA9214 > UBA9214. The sequence continues at coordinate 4,497 of JAOULY010000046.1, read as the reverse complement.
GCCAATATCCCGCTGGCAACGCGACCTGAGCGACTCAACCGTGTTGCGCAACGTGGGCGTGGCCGTCGGCCACAACGTGATAGCCTGTGAATCCTGCCTGAAAGGCATCGGTAAACTGCAGCTCGACGAGCAGCGCACGCTGGGAGACCTGGACAACAGCTGGGAAGTGCTGGCGGAAGCACTGCAAACAGTGATGCGTCGTTATGGCATCGAAAAACCCTACGAAAAACTGAAGGCACTGACCCGTGACCAGGACGTTAATGCATCAACGCTGCACACGTTCCTGCAAACGCTCGACTTGCCGGCACAGGTTCGTGACGACCTGTCGAAACTGACACCTGCCAGCTACACCGGCAATGCCAGTGACCAGGCAAAAAACATCTGAGCACGTTTAAGGATAGTCGAATCCGACAGGACACGGCAGGCAGCGGATATCAGGTGTATCCGGCACACTGTTTCCATGTACTCGGTCTGCTCGACGATGGTCGTAATGCGCCGGCAACCGGCCTGAGTCTCAGGCTTTGCTGAAAACCAGTCGTGTCACCGGGTGAATATTCACATAATTGAGTGGCACCCATTCCGCTGAAATATTGTTCAGACGGCGATCGGGAGAATTGCGGCGATCACATTTTGCCGACCTGTGGCTCTCCTGTACGAAATTACGTCGATCTGAGTATTTTCTGCGCTCGTTCATCCTGTCATCCCCGCCTTCAATAGATTTCGTTAGCTTTATTTTTGAACAAATCGTGGCATGGAATCTATTGGACTTAAGTCCCAGTCGCTTGCCTGCGCCCGCCCGGCGGGCGCAGATGGGTACTTTATGGAAAGGCCGGGATAACCGGCTCAGTGCCCTCGACCAGCGCCTCCGGATGATGCAGCTTGACCAGGTCCGTAATGTCGTCGACCCGGGCCTTGGGCACATCGACCATCATCAATAACTTGCCCTGCTTGATGGAATTCTCGAACTCGGTCAGGCGTGAACTCGGCACGGACACACCGATCATGCCGGATATCCACGCACCCACACCGGCACCGGCCAGTCCGATGCCCAGTATTGCACCCCCGCCCAGCGCAAGTCCGGCACCCGGGATTGCCACCGCGGCGATACCGGCCAGGATACCCGTTGCACCGCCAATCGCGAGGCCGCGTTCTACGGCCGGCACGAAATCACTTTCCTGCAGCAGGTTTGCCTCAGGCAGATTAGCCTCGGTCAGCACGTGATGATCCGAGCCAGCGATATGAATATGTCGTGCCTCAATGCGTGCCAGCAATAGCTCATCAACAATCACTTTGGCACTTTCGACGTCAGGTATAAGGAAATATAGTCTTCTCATGGAAGCACTCCTTGCCCGCAAGCGATTAAATTTACTTATGTCAAAATACAACCGTATGGGTAATGTATAGACCAGTAAATGAGCTATCGCCAGCAACCGGACAAGGAATATTCAGTGCGCGGCTTGCTGCCAGGCCAGGTAGTCTTCAGGACGATCGATATCGGCGCGCATCGCCAACAGGCCGGCACTCAGGCCGTGCCGTTCGATGTTTTCCCGGGTTTGCGCCAGCACCTGCGCGCTGCCCCAGGCAATGGATTCGAACAGGCAGGCGTGGTTGGCCTGCACAGCGACCAGGTAATAGCCACCATCAGTGGCCGGCCCGAGTACGACGTCCACGCCGCCGTCGAGTTGTTGCAGGGCGGTTTCGATATCAGCCATCACCAGGCCCGGACAATCGGCGCCGACCAGCACAACACGCTCTGCCTGTTGCAGGGCACTGGCGATGGCGATTGACATCCGTTCACCCAGGTCGGCGCCCTGCTGCTCGGTCAACGCGACACCGAAGCGTGCCCTGCATGCCTGGAAAAATGTGTGACGGGCATCCGGCGTGCAACACAGCTCAACCTCACAGCCGCCTGCTTGCTGCAGTTTCACAAGCGTGTTTTCCAGCATCTCGCAATACAGTTGCGCCGCCCCGTCCATGCCCAGCAACGGCGCCAGCCGCGTCTTGACCTGACCTGAAACGGGCGCCTTGCTCATCACGATGACGCGCGCGCCTGACCGTTGCATCATGAATGACTGCTGTAATAGCGTGCCAGTCGCCAGGGTGGCACGCCCATAAAATAGGCAAGACGCAATGCCCACATGGTGGTAATGGTGCGGATGATGCCGTGTCGATACCAGCGCCGGTCAGATGTGAGCAAGGCAGTACGCAGCGCAACCGGCCGGGAAATACGTTTCAACGCCCGACTGGCTGCAATATCTTCCATGATCGGAATATCCTCAAACCCGCCGATACGCTCAAACGCGCTGCGCGTCATGAACAGTCCCTGGTCGCCGGTTGCAACGCCGCTGAGCCTTGAGCGCAGGTTCATCAGGCGGGCGACCAGGCGCAGCAGCACGTCATTACCTGGCAGCGCCACATCGAAGCGTCCCCATTGAAATTTTTCAGTAACGAACGCTGCGAGAATTCTTTTATCCGCGTCCTCCGGTGCGAGGGTGTCGGCATGCAGGAACCAGTAAATGTCACCACTGGCGATAGCGGCACCGGCATTCATTTGCCGTGCGCGCCCGCGCTCTGCAACAATTACCTGGTCAGCCGACGGGCCTGCCAGCAACGCTGTGGCGTCACTGCTGCCGCCGTCGGTTACGATGACCTCGTGTCCACGCCTGCGCATGGACTGGAGGCGCGCCAGGGTTGCGGCAATGTGCGCTGACTCATTCAGCGCCGGGACAATAACCGATATCTGTCGGTACTCAACCGCAGCAGCCACCACTATCCGTCCCCGGTGAACAACAGCCGGTACTCTCGGCCGCACCCTGCGTCAGGTCGATAAAGGCACCGGCATAGGCCGGGCCTGTCAGTGCCCGGTGTCTTTCGGGTGTCACCGCAACACGCTCACCGCGTCGATAGGCCTGCCCTGCGTCGTCGATTACCATGGCAAAGGGGCCACGATAAACCAGTTCACAGTAGGTATTCGTAGCGCCGGCAATAACCGGTCGCGTGGCAGTCAACGTGACCGAGCGGAAGGTAATACCGTTTATCACCCGCCACGGCGTGGTATCCCACTTGTCATAGTTCACGGCAGCAAAGCCGGCCGCGGCAAACAAGGCCGGCATCTCTGCCTCGTGGAATGCGCCGGACAGGCAGCCACTCCATAATTCCGGATCATTTTTCATCTCCGCCGGTACAGGCCGGTCGCTGATAATGTCGGATATGGCAATGCGGCCACCCGGCTTCAACACACGAAAGACCTCGTGGATGAGTTGTCGCTTCTCGTTATCCGCAACCAGGTTAAGGACGCAATTCGATATGACCAGGTCAACGGAACTATCAGCTATAAACGGTTTGCCTGCTTTCTGCTGAGCTTCCCATGCCGCCAGTTGCTCGCGGCCCGCATCATCATTGAGCGGATTAGTGCGCAGCCACCTCTCACGAGCTTCAATATCAAGCGCAAGATCCTGTATGAGGCCCTTGAGAAATTCGACCCGGTCGCTGCCAAGGCGTGCAGCCATCGCGGACTGGTACTTGCGCGCCAGCGCAAGCATTTCATCATTCATGTCGATGCCGATGACCCGCCCGCGCGGACCGACCAGTTGCGCCGCCATGTAACAGATCTTGCCGCCACCCGAGCCCAGGTCCAGCACGGTATCGCCTTCCTGCACGTACCGCGACGGGTCACCGCAACCGTAATCCCGGTCAATAATTTCCTGTGGCAGGATGGCGAGCAAATTGCGGTCATAGTCGACCGGGCAGCACAGCGACTCCTCGCGTGCCTGCGCGCCTGCCGTGTAACGATCAAGTACTGCACTTTCAATATTCATTTGCATCATTCCCTGCAGGTAATAGTTTGTTAAGCAAGCGCGCCGCTGCAACCGGAGCCCTGTCCGGCGGTACAACCATAACAATGGTCGGCCACGCGAATCGGCCGTCCATCAACAGCCAGCGACGCAAGTTCCCTGATATGTAATCTGTCCTGCCCGTCCGCCGGCATCGGAATTCCAAGCATCTGGTTAAAGTCGCAATCATACAGGTAACCCTGCCAGTCAACGCTGATGAGTGAACGGCACATGACAGATGCCATGTTTTCATCCTTGTGCGCATCCCTGAGCAATTGCATGTAGTCATCAAATTCACCGCGACTGACCAGCGTACTGCCGAATCGCTTGATAGGCATATTGGCCAGCGTCAGCAGCGCATTGAACTGAATGCCCCAGTTGCTTTCGAGCTGGTTCCTGTAGTCCTGTTCAAGCGGTTTCTGTGCCGGTGGCAACACCGGCCCCTGCGGGTTATATACCAGGTCCAGCACCCGCCCCGACCCTGCCTGTCCGTAACCGAGTCGATTCAGCCGCCGCAATGCTTGCAGGCTGTCCTCGAACACACCATCCCCGCGCTGTGAATCGACATTATCCTTTGAATAACAAGGCAATGAAGCAACAATCTTAACCTTGTTATCAGCAAGGAATTGCGCCGTATCCGCCTGCCCCGGCGTGAGCAGCACGG
>JAOULY010000396.1 GCA_029881775.1 Gammaproteobacteria bacterium | reverse complement strand
CCTCGCCTTCGGCCACAATTGCATCCGGTACGGTGACGGGATAGACCTGGTCTTCGACAACAACATTTAAAATCATACGATGGACCTTGTTCGGGGTAAGCTGTACATGTGCACATATTACTTCATTTAAACCCGCAAATGCAGGATACAGACCGATGCTGACACACATAACCGGCGTTCTGAATGAACCGCAACTCGGCGCCGTGCGCCGGCTGCTGGATGCCGGTCATTTCGCCGACGGCAGCGAATCGGCCGGCATGGCCGCACAACGCGTCAAGCACAACCAGGAGCTGGCACTCGACGACGCCCGTCACACCGAGCTGAACAACCTGGTCATGGGTTGCCTGGTCAGGAACCCGCTCTACCGCAGTGCCGCCATGCCCCTTAAAATCGCCACCCCCTACTACGCACGCTACACACAGGGCATGTCGTACGGAGATCATGTCGACGACCCGGTCATGGGTGACGGCCCGCTTTACCGTTCCGACGTATCGGTGACGATCTTCCTCAATAATCCTGCTGAATATGACGGCGGTGAACTGATCATCAACACCACGTTCGGTCAGCAATCAGTCAAGCTTGCCGCCGGCGATGCCGTTCTCTACCCGTCATCAAGCATCCACCGGGTGGCGGAAGTGACCCGCGGTGAACGACTGGTCGCGGTGAGCTGGATACAAAGCATGGTGCGCAACCCGGAACAACGCGCCCTGCTGCATGAACTCAACCAGGCGCGTGAAACCCTGTTACGCGAACAGCCGGACAGCGAGGATACCCGCCGCGTCAACCAGTCCTATATCAACCTGGTGAGGATGTGGTCGGAGGTTTGATTAGAATAATCTCGCGCAAAGCCGCCAGGGCGCAAAACAAAATAATTGCCACAGAGAGCACAGAGGACACAGAGATAAGTAATGCTTTTAAATGTAGTTGATCAGGCCATATATGACAGACAGATTCAGATGGATATTCGGATTAACTCAACCCGGTCGTTCAGCTAACCGCCGTTCAAGAATGTCTTGAAGACAATAAATGTACCCAACCGTATTTCAGTTAATGTAGGGTGCGCCGTGCGCACCAGTCGCTACTGCAAGAATCCCCCGGTGCGCACGGCGCACCCTACGATGCTTCTTAAATTGTAGTAGTTGAGACCTGGTCTGACGCCAAATGTCTGTTCAAGTCGAAGCTAATAAAGTTTAAAAGCATTGCCAATCTCTGTGTCCTCCGTGCTCTCTGTGGCTGATATTTTTCTTATCTTTGCGCCCTGGCGGCTTTGCGCGAGACATCTTTTAATCTACCCAAATAAATCAATCCCCAACCGGCCCGACATTAAACGCGACCGACAAACGCATCTGGTCACTGTTGTTGACGGTCACTTCGTGCGGCACGTCCGGCGCAAACATCACCAGCTTGCCAGCGCAGGGCTGTACGACGGTTGCAGCATCACCATCGTGCAGCACCAGCGCACCGGAATTGACCGGCACCCGGATGTAATACACGGCAGATAACAACTCGTCGTTCTCATCGTGATGATGCAGCGAAGTACTGTGCCCGGACGCCATGGCATTGAACCAGAAGCCCGCCTTTAGAGCAGCCGGCTCGACGGCAAGCAGTTCAGCGGCACGTGCCCTGACGATTGTCAGCAATTCATTGATTTCGGGAATGTCATCGCGGTCGATATAGGTATTCTCGAAACGACCGGCAAAATGATGCGACTGCCTGACCCGGCCTTCCCTGGATAAGGCCATAAACCTGGAAAACAGACTGGCATTCAGGTTAGCAGGGTTTTCTAAAGTAAATTCTTGATAAAGCATCGGCTTTTCGCACAGGTGTCTGGTGCCGGTATTTTACTGGAATCGCCACCTGACCGCGCCAGACCCGCTACAGCCGGGAGTTAAAAATACCGGTGCAGTTTTCGAAGCTCTTCCGATAATGGTCGTGTTGCAATACAATTCGTCCCCGAAAATTACTTTCTAGATCTGAATCAGGAGCATGAACATGGCACTGGAAGTAAACGGCAAGAGCATCGAGACCGATGAAAATGGCAACCTTACAGACCCGGCTGCCTGGAATGAAGATGTCGCGAAAGCGCTGGCCGCATTGGATGGCATTGAACTGACCCAGGAACACTTTGATGTGCTGAACTACCTGCGCAAGGAATACCTTGAAAATAACGAACAACCCATGGAACGCGTAATCAACAAGGGCATGTCCAAGATCTGGGGCAGGAAAGTCATCAGTAAAGACCTGTACGCCCTGTTCCCCCACGCGCCCAGCAAACAGGGCAACAGGATTGCCGGACTGCCGTACGTGCTTCGCAAAGGCGGTTACTGAAAGACGCCAGCGTCGAACACCCGGTATTGCGTGCAATACCCGGGTTACACGCAACAAAAAAGCCGCATCCTTTCGGAATGCGGCTTTTTTTATTCAGGCAGCACAGAGTCTAGCGGTGTGAACCCTTCTCGGCGTGCGCTATATCAACCAGCTTGTTGGCAAGGGCCATGTATTCCTGGCGGAAACCCTTCAACGGATGGCCATCTGCGGCTGCGAAGTAATCCTGCATTTCGACGCCGTTTTCATGTTCATATTTGATAAACATCTTCTGCATATCCATCAATTTCTTGATGATTTCCTGCTTTTCA
>JAOULY010000395.1 GCA_029881775.1 Gammaproteobacteria bacterium | reverse complement strand
GACTGTTCGGACTCCTGCTCCTGTTCACCCGAGGACTCTTCCTGCTCCTGTTCTTTTTGTTCTTCTTTCTCTTGTTCTTTTTCTTCTTCAGGGTCCTGCTCGCCGGTTTCTTCCGGCATCTCTTCCGTCAGGGACTGTTCCAGCATTTTCTTTGCCAGTGACAGGTTGTGCAGGGTGTCCTCGTCATTCGGGCGTAGCGCCAGTGCGTCCATGTAAGCCTGGACGGCATCCTCGTAGTTGCCGCGCTTGTAGTGGGAGTTGCCGAGGTTATAGAGTGCATCCGGCCTGATATCTTCGCGCCTGACACTTGCGAAGGATTCACCGGCTTCGGTGTAACGACCGGCACGGTAGAGTGCGACACCGCGCCGGTAGGTGTCCGTGAAACCGCTCGCGGCCTCGTTGTATTCACCGGCATGGTATTTTTTCGTCGCATCCTGCTCCGTGTTCCTGAACCAGGATGCATCAACCGCCGTCAGGTACGTTGACAGCGCAACCAGCAGCCCGGCTTGTAATCTCATGCACCGGTTCACGTCTTGCGTACCTGGTAGCCCGGCAGTGTGCGGCGAAACAATGGCAACACCAGCAGCAGCGCGAGCCCTGCAAGCCAGGAGAAGCGTTCATTCCAGACCCGGGTGCGTGCGTCTGTCTCGCCGACGGGAAGCGCGTGCGTCTTTACCTCGTCAAGGATCCGGTCGGTATCGCGTTGCCGGTAATCGGCGAGCTGGTAAATGCCACCACCCGCCGAGGCCATTGATTTCAACAGTGGCTCGTTGAGTGCGGATATTATTTTCTGGCCACTACTGTTTGTGATCCAGGGCTCGTTCCTGCCGGGCACGGCATCGCCTTCGGGTGTGCCGATACCTATTACGTGCACACGCACATTCACAGCGGCGAATGCCTGCAGTCGTTCTATCAGGCCGGGTTCGTCGAAATCACCGTCTGTGATGATCAGCAGCGAATTGACGCTTTCGGCCGGCAGGCCCGTGAGCAATTCACCGGCCCGGTCAAGCGCATGCACCAGCCGGCTGCCCTGCAGTTGTACAAGGTCGCTGCTGAGTACCGGCAGCACGCGGCGGATGCTGTTCATGTCCTCCGTCACCGGGGAGACCACGTGGGCTATCGAGGCAAAGCCGATCACGCCGATACGGATGCCGCGGTTGCGCTCCAGCAGGTCTGCCAGCTCCTGGTGCGCGCGCACCAGCCGCGTGGGCTTTACATCGGCCACGTCCATTGAACGCGAGATATCGAACAGTACCACCAGGTTGGTACCCGGCCGGAACAGTTGCACATCGGTGAAATCCCAGCGTGGACCGGCCATGGCAAGCACCAGCACTATCCACAGGAGTGCCCAGCGCATATATCGCCGCCACTGTGTCGCAGTGGAAACCCCGGCCCGGCCCAGCAAGTGCGGCAACAGGTGGCTGTCAGCGTAAAGACTGATACGCTCGCCGCGCCTGGTGAGGTGCCGTGTTAGCGGCAGCCACAGGGCGACCGGTATACACAGCAGCAATGCCCACAGCCACGCCGGCTCGCTGAAATGAAAGGCCTGCTGCAACTCATCCATGGGCACGTCCTGCAAACCATGCGCGCGGGATACCGTTCGGGAACAGGCCCAGCAGGAACAGCAACAGCAACGCCAGGCCCAGCGGCCAGCGGTACAACGGCCGCGCGATCATGACGCTGCGTGATTCGGCCTGCGTTTTTTCCAGTGCGTCGATCTGCTGGTAGATCTTGTCCAGTGCACTTGTGTCTGTTGCCCGGAAATACGCACCGCCCGTTGTATCCGCCACCTCCGTCAGCAACGCCTCGTCGATCTCCATCTTTACCTGGGTCATCTGGCCATCCTCGAAAAATGGCACCAGTCCCTTGCTGCCAACGCCGATCGTGTAGATGCGGATGCCCTCGTGTGCGGCAAGTTTTGCGGCGAGTTCGGGTGGCATGCTGCCATCCGTATTCTTGCCATCGGTGACAAGTATCAGTACGCGCGAACCTTCCGGACGTTCACGCAGTTTTTTCACACTGAGCCCGATGGCATCACCGATGGCCGTGCCGTTACCTGCCATGCGCGTGACGATACCGTCGACCAGGTTGCCCAGCGCCTGCAGGTCCAGTGTCATCGGTGACAGTACAAAGGCCTGGCTGCCGAATACGACAATACCGATCCGGTCACCGTCGCGCGCCTTGATGAAGCGACCCAGTACACCCTTGATGACCGCCATACGTGTGACTTGCCGGCCATCGACCGTGAAGTCCAGCGCTTCCATCGAGCGCGAGGTATCAACGGCAAGCATCAGGTCATAGCCTTCGGTCCTGATCTCCGTGTATGGCTCGAGCCACTGCGGTTGCATCAGCGTTGTCACCAGCGCAACCCATAACAGTGACTGCATGACAAGTTGCAGGCTGCTGCCGGCATGCGTGAGGGAACGGGCAGCAACAAAGGTCGAAGCCAGTCGCCCCAGCGCCGGGTGGAGGAGGGTGGAATTGTCTCCGTGGGTGTAGGCATCCGTTGCCCCGTGCGGGCGCGGCCAGTAACGGCGAATCAGCAACGGTAGTGGCAGCAGTACGGCGGCCCATGGCATGAGAAAACTAAACACCGGCCGCACCTTTCGTTTTGCGTATGCGGGGTATGTTTATTTTTT
>JAOULY010000045.1 GCA_029881775.1 Gammaproteobacteria bacterium | reverse complement strand
TACCCCCGGGAAACCCGACGCCGATCAACCTCGGCGTGCCGGTTCCGCTGGAACCGGTCATGATCTATCACAAGGGCGAACCTGTTTTCGTGCGCCTGTCTGATTTCGACCAGAACCTTGATTCGCTCAGTGCGGAAACGGTGCTGGTCACGATCAATGTGGCTGCAACAGGTGATACGGAACTGTTGCGGCTGACGGAAACCGGGCCGGACACCGGCATATTTACCGGTTATATCCAGTCGTTTATCAGCACAATGTATCCGCTTGCAGCAAACACGTCCAATGGCCAGCTCGGCCTGCAGGATAATGACGTTATCACGGCGGACTATGTCGACGTGACTGACGGCAGCGATACCTCGGCGGCCAGTACGCTGGTCGATCCGTTCGGCATCGTGTTCGACAGTGCGACCGGCGCCTCGCTTGATGGAGCGCTGGTGACGCTCGTTAATAACAGTACAAACCTGCCGGCGACGGTTTACGGCGACGACGGTATCAGTATCTTCCCGTCCACCATTACCAGCGGCGGCACGGTGACCGACAGCGGCGGCATGGTCTACAACTTTGGCAGCGGCGGATATCGCTTCCCGTTCGTCGCGCCGGGTAACTACCGCCTGCAGGTGACGGCACCGGTCGGTTACAGCGCACCCAGCGTGGTGCCGACGGCCAGCCTGCAGGCATTGCCGGGTGCGCCATTTGCCATTGATGCGCAAGGCTCGCGCGGTCTGCCCTTTGCTGTAATGGTGGGGCCGGCAATCCAGATCGACCTGCCGCTCGACCCGGCAGCGGTCGGTTTTTTCCTTATAAAGGATGCCAACAAGCGCGAGGCGTCTGCCGGCGATTTTCTCCAGTACCGGTTAACGCTGAACAACAATACAGGTAGCGCTGCCACGGCTGTACAGGTCGTCGATACCCTGCCGGCCGGTCTCCGCTACCAGCGGGGTTCGGCCTCGGTAGACGGTAACCCGGTTGCCGATCCGGCAACCAGCGGTGACGGACGCACGTTGACATTCAGCCTTGCCGACATGCCGGATGGCACGTCGGTGGAAGTGCGCTACGTGGTTGAGGTCGTGCTCGGACTGCATGCGTCGGACGTTATCAACCGCGCCGTGGCAAATGCCAATGGCAACGCGCTGTTATCCAACGAGGCCTCCATCGGTGTGCGTATTCGCCAGGATTTCCTGCGTGACCGCAATGTCCTGACCGGCCGTGTGCTGGCAGACAGTTGTGACGCACCCGACGGGCCGGATGCGCGTGGCGTGGCCGGCGTGCGTGTTTATCTTGAAAACGGGACATTCGTCGTCAGTGATGAACAGGGGTTGTTCCACTTCGAAGGGGTGCGCCCCGGCAGTCACGTGGTGCAGATGGACCTGGAAACACTGGCGCCACAGTTTGAGCCGGTAATCTGTGAGGCTGACAGCCGTTTCGCCGGACGTGCATATTCGCGCTTCGTCGATTTGCAGGGCGGCAGCCTGTGGCGCACCGACTTTCATGTCAGGACGCGTGAAATGCCGGCTGTGGATGTTGGCCTGTCATTCAGCAGCGGTGTCCGCGATCACATCGCCAGTTACCACCTTGCGTTAGAGGGTGGTGATGTGGCCCTGTCCAACAAACGCCTGATGGTCAACCTGCCTGACGGCGTGCGTTACCTGCCGGGTAGCAGTGTTATCTCCAATGAACGTGTTGCTGATCCCGAGGTGCGCGGCAGCGTGCTGGTCTACCCGCTTGACGATACGCAGGGTAACTGGAAGCGCGAGCTGAATTTTGTCGCCGAGGTCGATGCCGGTGATGAAGGGAGGCTGCCGGCCAAGGCCTTTCTCATGTTCGACAGTCCGGGGAAGCAGGGCCAGCGCACGCCAGTCGTGGAAACGCACATGCAGCGCATCACGCATACGCAAGACCTGTGGGATGAGGAGGGGTTGCATTTCGATTCTTTCAGTACACAGTTGTCGCGGGCCGACCGCAATACACTTGCTGCGCTGGCAGACAGCTTGCGCGATCACCGTGTTATCAGTATTGAGGCGACCGGCCACACCGATAACGTGCCGATACGCGAGCGCTCAAAGGCGCAGTTTGCCGATAACTTTGCCCTGTCGGAGGCGCGTGCCCGCCAGGTAGGCGAATACCTCGCGAAAAGACTGGACCTGGATAAATCCACGGTGACAATCAATGGGCTGGGTGCAACCCGTCCCTATGTTGCCAATGATACGGAGGCGGGGCGTGCGCTGAACCGTCGTGTCGAGTTGCGCATCGTTACCGAAACGGTCGTTAGCGATGTCCATATAGAAGGTATGCAGACGGCCGGCAATATCCGTGTTGCTGTGGGCGGTGCGTGGCAGCAAGCGGTCATCCCGGAAAGAAAGACCGCGACCGATGACATCGTGCAGGTGCTAATGCCGGTCTATGACCGTGCCTGGGCGGATGCGGCGGTGCCGGGCACCGACCTGCTGTGGCCGCCGGAACATCACAACCCGCCAATCGCCAGTATCCGGGTGGCCGTCAAGCACGACCCGGCGCACACGGTTGCACTGGCACTTAACGGCACGGCCGTCAGCGCGCTCAATTACGATACGCGCACAAGCAACACGGCGGGAACGCTGGCCATCAGCCAGTGGGCGGGTGTGGATATCGAAAAAGGCAACAATCGCCTGCTTGTCGAGATACGTGATAGCGCCGGTGAGCTGGTCGAGCAAATTGAACGTGAGGTGCGCATGTCGTCGCTACCGGTGCGCGCCGAACTGCTGGATGAGCAGTCTCGCCTGGTCGCGGACGGGCGGCAAAATCCGGTCATTGCCGTGCGCCTGTATGACCGTGATAACCGGCCGGTGCGCGAAGGCATGATCGGCCAGTTCATGGTCGAGCCGCCGCACGTGGCGCAGCAGGATATCGATGACCTGCAGCGGCAACCGCTGGCCGGGCTGGATCGCGGCAATCCGCGTTACCGCGTCGGCAAGGACGGGGTTGCACTGATCGAACTGAAACCGACCACGCGTACCGGCGAGGCCACACTCGTTATTCCGCTGGAAGCGCGCGAGGCGCGTCTGCGCCCCTGGCTGCAGGCAGCACAACGCGACTGGGTGCTGGTGGGGCTTGCCGAAGGCACGCTCGCGCATAACACCGTGCGCGGCAATCTTGAATCACTGTCGGCCGTGGAACTGGAACAAGACACATTCACCGATGGCAAGGTATCGCTGTTTGCCCGGGGGTCAGTCCGCGGTGAATGGCTGATGACACTGGCCTACGATTCCGCGAAAGACGCGGAGGAACGCAACACGCTGTTCCAGGAAATCGATCCGGATCGTTACTTTACCGTATACGGCGATGGTTCGGCGCAGGGCTATGACGCGGCCAGCCGCGAGAAGCTGTACCTGCGTCTCGAGCGCCGGCAGTTCTATGCATTGTTCGGCGATTACACCACCGGCCTGACGGTAACCGAGCTGGCACGTTATGACCGTTCGCTGACCGGTTACAAGTCGGAGTTCCGCAATGATCATGTCAGGATGAATGTCTTTGCCAGCGATAGCGGGCAGAACTTCGTCAAGGACGAGTTGCGCGGTGATGGCACGTCCGGTCTTTACCGCCTGCGTTTCAACGACCTGGTGTTCAACTCGGACAAGGTGGTGCTGGAGACGCGCGACCGGTTCCGCCCGCAGGTGGTGCTGTCGACGCAGGCCATGACGCGGCACACGGATTACAACATCGATTATGCGGCCGGTACGCTGTTTTTCAGGACACCGGTTGCCAGTCAGGATGCGGCGCTGAACCCGGTTTACATTGTCATCGATTACGAAACGCGCGCCAACGGGGCCGACAACTGGAGTTACGGCGGACGCGCTGCCGTGCAATTGATGGACGAGCGTGCCGAGATCGGCGCGACCTACATCAACCAGGGGCAGACCGGTAGCGATGACTCGTTGCAGGGTATTGATGCAACGCTCGACATCAATGACCAGACACGGCTGAAACTCGAATATGCCACCAGCCAACAGGGTGCGGCATCAGATCGCGATGCCATGCTGGCCGAGCTGAATCATGCCGGCAGTGTCGTCGACGGCAGTGTCTATTACCGTGAACGCGACGCCGGTTTCGGCATCGGCCAGCAGAGCGGTATCGGTACCGGTACGCGTCTTTACGGTGTCGATGGACGTTATCGCCTGACCGACCGCACGCAGGTGACCGGCCAGCTGTTCCGCCAGTCCGACCTGCAGACCGATGCCGAACGCGACATCATCGAGACGGCCGTGGTGCATGAAGAAAATGGCTATGGTGTATCGGCCGGCGTGCGGGTCGCGCGCGATACGTTTACCAACGGTACGACCAACCGCTCGAACCAGCTGACACTGGGCGGACACCGCTCATTGCTGGACAGCCGGCTGAACGTGCGCCTCGATCACAGTCAGTCGCTGGATGAAAACGCCAGCGCGGATTACCCGACACGCACGGTGCTGGGCGCCGATTATTTACTGAACCCGTCGACCACGCTGTTCATGGAACAGGAAGTGACGTTCGGTGAAAACGAGGATACGCACAGTACCCGCGTCGGCATGCAGGCGCGACCATGGACCGGTGCAAGCGTGAATACCTCGCTGGAGCAACGTGGCAGTGAATATGGACCACGCCTGTTTGCCAATGCCGGCCTGATGCAGAACTGGCGGGTGTCGGATGACTGGAGCCTGAATATCAGCCTCGACAACAGTGCCACCATCCGGCATCCGGGCGACACACCGCTGGGCGTGACCCTGCCGTCGGCGTCGGCGAGCAGCGAGGATTTCACGGCCGTATCGCTCGGCGCGACCCGGCAACACGAGGACTGGTCCTGGACCTCGAGACTGGAGCACCGCACATCGAAGTCGGAAGACAAGTGGGGCCTGTACAGTTCCGCCGCCGGCGAGGCGCGTGCCGGGCTGGGCCTGTCGGCACGCCTGCAACTGTTCGAGACGCAGTCGGTGACCGGCGAAGACGGAACCACGGCGGACCTGCGACTTGGGCTGGTGCATCGGCCGTTTGCGCGTCGCTGGACGGTGCTGAACCGCACCGATCTGTCGGTCGAGACGCAAAAGGGCGGCGCCAGCCAGTTCGACAACTGGAAGTTCGTCAATAACGTGCTGGTCAATTATCGTCGCAAGTCATCGCAGCTCAGCACCTACTACGGCGCGAAGTTTGCGCGCGACACCATCGACAGCATCGACTATTCGGGTTTCACCGATTCAATCGGTATCGAGTACCGGCACGACATCGGCGACCGCTGGGATGCGGGGGTACGCGCCAGCACGCTGCATGGCTGGAGCAATAATCACTACGACTACTCGTGGGGCGCATCGGTCGGCTATAACCCGGCGACCAATGTCTGGCTGAGTGTCGGCTACAACCGGGCGGGTTACGAGGATGATGATTTCAACCTGGCGGGATTCACGGCAGCAGGGCCTTACGTGAAACTGCGGTTCAAGTTTGACCAGGAATCGGTGCGCGACACCGTCAGCTGGTTCAATCGCCGCTAGGCAGGGATGGACGATGGATAAACGGCAGAATATGCAAACAGGCAGAAAACAACTGCGCCAGGGCATGCGCATGCTGAATGCCGTGCGTCTTCACGGCCAGCGTATTGCCGGTCTGCTGGCGCTGGCTGCCGTGCTGCTATTGCCGTGGCAATCAGCCAGCTCCGGTGTGCCGGTGACCCTGTACCGGAGTTTTGCCGGTGACATGAGTTACGTGGAAACCGGCGGCACCCTGCGCACACAGTCGAACGCGGTCGATGCCTGCGCGGTTACCAACAGTAACAGCGCGGTATTGAGCGGTATTCCGGCCGGCTCGACAATCACGGCAGCCTACCTGTACTGGGCGGGTTCCGGTTCAACGCCGGACAACAACGTCAGCCTTGACGGTGTGGCGATCAGCGCCGACCGTACGTTCACCGAGACATTTGCTAACGGCGGTACCAACTACGATTTCTTCAGCGGCTTCGAGGATGTCACCGCGCAGGTGGCCGCCAAGGGTAATGGCACCTATACCTTCTCTAACCTGACGGTCAATAACGGCGCGCCGCATTGTGCGGTGCAGGCGGTGCTGTCCGGCTGGAGCATGGTGGTGGTGTATGAAAATGCCAGCGAACCGTTACGCGTTATTAACATATTTGACGGCTTCCAGTATTTTCGCGGTAGCTCGATTACGCTGACGCCGGACAACTTCACAATCCCGCCGTCGGGCATTGACGGCAGGCATAGCATCCTGACCTGGGAAGGCGATGTTGAAAACTCCGCATCGCTTAACGGTTTCAACGAGGCGCTGACCTTTAATGGCTCGGCATTGACCGATGGGTTAAACCCGCTCAACAACCAGTTCAATTCGACCATCAATATTCTGTCCAGCAACACCAGTTATGGCGTCGACCTGGATATCTATGATGTGTCCAGCCAGTTGAGCCCGGGCGATACCTCGGCCACCTCGGTCTACAGTTCCGGTGCCGACCTGGTGTTGCTGAGTACGGAGGTGCTGAGTGTGACCAATACGGCGGTTGCCGACATCAGTATCAGCAAGACGCACAGCGGCAACTTTACCGTTGGCCAGAACGGTGTGTTCACACTGGACGTGAGTAATAACGGTCCATCGGCAGCCAGCGGGACGATTACAGTGACCGACACCCTGCCGGCCGGTCTGGGTTATGTATCGGCAACCGGCAGCGGCTGGAGCTGTGGCGCGGCTGGCCAGGATGTCACCTGCACGCATTCGGGACCACTCGCCAACGGTGCCAGCCTGCCGGCTATTAGCCTGACGGTCAGCGTCGCCGCTGCGGCCGCGCCGGGTGTAACCAACACGGCAACAGTCGCGAACGGCACGTTTGATAACCAGGCGGCCAATAACAGCAGCAGTGACACGGTCGTGGTAATGCAGCCGGACCTGTCGACATCGACCAAGACGGTGGTCGACCTCAATGGCGGCGATGCCGATCCGGGCGACACATTGCGTTACACGATTACCCTGGTCGAGAGTGGTGGTGTCGCTACCAGTGGCGTCAGCGTGATGGATAACCTGCCGGTAAATACGTCCGGCCTGACCGTTGTCTCGGTGCCGGGTGGTGCGATCGATAATTCAACCGCTGTGCTGCTGGATGTGTCGAACATCAGTATGGCGGCGAACAGTACTGAAAGCATTGTGTTCGATGTCACCATCAACGGCAGTGCGAATCCCGGCGACACGATTGATAACACGGCAACGATCAATAACCCGGATGGGCCCGGCGCCACGCCGGCGGCGCCGACCGTGACCGTATCGTCATCGCAGGTGGCAACGGGCGGCAACAAGCCGTTGTACCTGTCGTCTGGCACCCTGTCGCGTAATCCGCCGGGTGCCGTCGGCAACATTACCATCAGCGAGGGGGCGTCGGCTGACTGGACGATGACACCGGCGCTGGCCACGGACCTTACGGTCGATGGCAGTAGTGGCCAGATCCCGGTGACATTGATACTCGGCGAGGTCGATGACGGCCAGCGGCGCAGCTTCACGGTATCGCTGTCGTCATCCGCAATCGGTGTGTTCGCTACACGGTCATTCACCGACGTCGACCTGAACCCGACCCTGACCGCAACCTATGCACTGGACCTGACGACGCCGGGCGACAAACTGCTGCCGGCCGGCTCGACCATTACGCTGAGGATTGTCAATAACACGACCGGCAGCGGTAACCGTCGTATCGTCGTGACGCCGCCCGGGTCATTTGTGAACCTGCCGTCGAAGACAGTGATCAACGTCGACAGCGTGGCGTTTTACGATGCGGCCTACCCGGGCGGCACAGTGCTTACCGCGGTGGCGCCGAACACCACGGTGTATGTGCGTGCCATCGTCAGTGACCCGTTCGGCAGCTTCGATATCACTTCGTCTACAGTGACGATTACCGACCCGGCCCCGGTAACGCAGGTCAGCCTGGCGGCCATGACTGAAGTGGCTGACTCGGGCGCGGCTACCAAAACCTATGAATACGCCTATACGATTCCGGCAAACGCGACCGGTGGCAACTGGGTTGCACAGGTCATTTCGCATGAGGGAACCGAGGGCACCATCAGCCACCAGCGGAATGCCGCGCTGCTGGTCAGCCCGGCATCACTGTCGGTCAGCAAGACGGTGCAGACCGTGTCAGACCCGGTCAACGGTACGAGCACGCCGTATAACCTGCCGGGTGCGACGCTGCGCTACACTATCCGGGTAAGCAATAACGGCGCTGGCAATGCCGATACCGATTCGGTTGTCATGGCTGACCCGGTCCCGGCAAACGCGCAGCTATGTGTCGCGACCGTAGCGAACTGTGTGGCGCCGGCGTTCATTGATGGTGCCACCACGAGTAGTCTGGCCGCGGCTGCATTCGAGTATTCGTTCGTGAGCGGTGCTAGCGCCTGCGATAACGCCAGTTTTACCGGTACGCCACCGACTGCGGACGGAAACGGTTATGACGCGAACGTGACCTGTATCCGGCAGCGGCCGACCGGCAGCATGAGCGGCTCGGGCGCATTCTTTGATGTGCAAATGACAGTGGGTATCCGGTAGAAGCCGACTGCGCCGTGCTGTCATGCGGTCATGACTGTTTTTCAGGCTATACTCCCGGCGCATGGACCCGCTGATAATTGCACCGGATGTATTGATCGCATTTACCGCCGTCGCGTTGTTGTTATGTCTTTCGCCGGGGCCCGATAACCTGTTTGTACTTGCCCAGTCCGCCCTGTATGGACGGCGCGCCGGTCTGCGTATCACGCTTGGTCTGTGTACCGGTCTGGTGGTGCATACGGCCGCGGTGGCATTGGGCGTTGCCGCACTGATTAAATCATTTCCACTGGCGTTCACTGCGCTGAAATATGCCGGCGCCGCCTACCTGCTGTACCTTGCCTGGCAGACCCTGCGTGCCGTGCCAGTAACGTTGTCCGCTAATCAGGCGGGTCGGCCGGACGGCTGGCGGCTTTACCGGCGCGGCATCATCATGAATGTGAGTAATCCCAAGGTTAGCCTGTTTTTTCTCGCGCTGTTACCGCAATTTGCCGACCCCGCCCGGGGTGCGTTGTGGCTGCAATTTGTGTTGCTGGGCATGGTTTTCATGCTGTCGACACTGCTGGTGTTCGGGCTGCTTGCCGTGCTGGCGGGATCAATCGGGGAATGGCTGGGGAGATCTGCAGTCGCTCAACGGATATTGCATGTGCTGGCAGGCCTTGTTCTGACCGGCCTGGCACTCCGCTTGCTTGTTACGCAAATATAGAATACCGGCCCTGGTAAATCCTGCGGGACAGCGTAAAAAATGTACTGTAGGAGCGCACCGCGTGCGCGAACAGGCGTAAAAAATGAACAGGTCATTCGTTACAGCATAATGACCATAGATTCGGGAACAGTATTGCAGGCTACCGTGTTCGCGCACGCGGTGCGCTCCTGCGGCTGTTATTTTTATATCTGTGATCGGGTATAGTTCGCGTCCTGTTTTTAAATTAATAACACCACACGGGAGTTAGTATGAAAGTTGCCTATATTTTTTCCAGCCAGGGCCATACCGTTTCGTACAAGCTCGGCAAGATGATCCTGCCGCAGCTGGAGGAGGGCCGCCACGGTGTCGAGGTGGTCGGCATGTTTTTCTTTGAAGACAACAACTACGTACTGGTCGAGGGTAATCCGATCGGCGAGCGACTGGCAAAGGTTGCAAAGGAGCAAGGCATTTTGCTGATGGGTTGCGACCAGTGCTGCATGGAGCGCGAGATCGAGGATAATCTGGTCGAGGGTGCAACCATCGGCTGCTTCCCGAATCTTTATGGCGCGCTGGCCGGCAACATGCCCGACCAGGTGATTACGCTTTAGGAGTCAATGCCGTTAACGAAAATGACGGTATTGGCATTATGGAATAATGGCACTGTAGGAGCGGACGTTGTCCGCGAACAGCAATGTATAATTTATTCGCGGACAGCGTCCGCTCCTACAGCGTAATTGTTGGGCTGGTTTCAACCCTTGATTTCAACAACCTTGCTGTCTATGCCGCTGGCAATGAGCTTTTCGCGTGAACGGTTGGCGGCATCCAGGTTGCTGAACGGGCCGACGCGTACGCGGTGGAATGTCTCGCTCTTGCCGCTGATTTCGAGGGTGGCCTTGTGGATAACGGTCTCGAAACCGCTGAAAGCGAGTT
>JAOULY010000394.1 GCA_029881775.1 Gammaproteobacteria bacterium | reverse complement strand
AACAGCGACTGTTTGACGTCTTCGGGCAATTTCTTGAACAGGACGGATAAAAAGAAATCATCGATAGGCTTGCCGTTATTCAGGGTCTCCAGCATACGGGTCGCCGTGACTACGGACAGTACCTTGCCGGTCTCCGGCAACCCGTCGAGGAAATCGTGGATGGCAGCGACCTCGGACAGCTGGTAGGAATTGAACCAGTAGCTGGTCCCGGTAATGCCGGCTTCTCCCTCTGGCGCAGGGAAGAAGTCGTCCATGAAAGCCTCTTCAGAGGATTCCGGAGCGGCGCTATCGCTCACGCTTTGCAGCGGCGCCTGCGGTGCGTCGATGATGATGTCCAGCGGCGTGGTGCCACCCAGGGAACGGTCGATCAGTTCCATGCCCCGGTAGATCTCCGTGTCATCCTTGAAGTAATCGATGAAGCGGTTCTCCACGGTCAGCTGGGTGATGCCGACGATGCTGGCCAGCATGACAAGTGCGAATGCCGTTAATACCGTGTAACTGAAGCGCCGGATGAGACGGGCGAAGAAACGTGTAATCGCACCGGTGACGTCGCGCAGCCTGGCGGGCTCGCCCGGTTGCATAAACATCAGCGTGGCCGGAAACAGCGTAAAAGCCAGCACAAAAGCGATGCTGATGCCGATCGCCATCATCCAGCCGAAATCGATGACGGGGCGAATGTCGCTGAACAATAGGGAGCCAAATGCCACGATGGTCGTGAGTGCAGTATAGAAACAGGCCGATACCTTGGACCTGACGGTGTCGCGTACCAGTGTCAGCTGGTCCGCGCCGGGATTCCCGGCATGTAATTCACGGTAGCGTACGATCAGGTGGATGGTCAGCGAGAGGGTGATAATCAGCAGCAGGGAAACAAAATTGGATGACACGACAGTTACCGGCCAGTCGACCAGGCCGAGCCAGCCGATCATGACCAGGCTCGCGAGCAGGCAGGTTGCCATCGGCAGCAGCACCCAGCGCAGCTTGTGGAAGGCAATGGCCAGGATAAGCACCAGGAAACTGACCACGCCGACACCGAACGTGACCAGGTCGTGCTGGATGAAATCAATTGAATCCGCGACGATCATGGGTACGCCGCCCAGGTACAGGACGGCACGTTCGCGGTGTGCGTCCATGATGCTGCGCACCGTGGCGATATCCCGGCTCTGTTGTGCAAGCAGGCTGTCGCTGTAAATATCGAATTCCCGGGAGACGGTCGCCAGTTCATCTGCCTCCTGTTTATCCAGGTGGCCGTCCAGCTGCTTTGCGCGCAAGCGGTCACGGCGTTCAAGCAGCGCGTGATAGGTGTCGTCGCGTTTGAAGTTGACCTGCAGCGCCGTGGTCGTGCCGTCAGGACTGATCAGCAGGTTGCGATAGAGCTGGCTGTCAATAAATTCCTTGCGGGCAAGCGCGCGGTCCGTTGCGGGGCTATCCAGGGTGCGAATTTCCCGGCTCATTTCCGTCAGGGTGACGGGCGGACTGCTGATCAGCGGGACATCCAGCAGACTGACCACCGACTCGACCCGTTCCAGTGTCGCGAGTGAATTACGCAGGCTGCGTATGTCATCCAGCACTGCGTCGCTGAACAGGTCACCCTGTGGCGTGTAGGTGACGATCAGGTAGTCGTCGGATCCATAGCGTGCGCGGACCGAGCGGTAGTAATTCAGCGCCGTGTCATTTTCCAGTACCAGCGAGTCGGCCGAGGCGTCGAGCCTGAAACCGGCTGCATGCCATGCAAAGAAACCGGCAAGCAGTGTAACCACGAGTAGCACCAGTTCCGGTCGTTTCAGGACCAGCGATTCATAGAGTTGTGCAAGGCGTGATGTCATGCGGCGGTTTCAGCGGGTGGTTTATGTATCGATGACTGTTCGGAAGAAGCCGGTTAGTCCGGGGGCCTCCGGGTTATTATCAAAACGCTGTCATTACGAGCGTAGTGCGGCAATCCTGGGCTATGGAATCAACCAGTTGGAGATTGCCACGTCACTTCGTTCCTCGCAATGACGGGTTAATCAGGGTTTCCTAGATAACCATCCTCGCAATGACGGGTTAATCAGGGTTTCCTAGATAACCATTCTATCCCATGTCCAGTACAGGCCAATGACCGCAATGGCGGCAGAGCCGCTCATGACGACAATATGCCGGTACCAGTCGCGCCCGGAAAACCAGATGCCGACGGCCAGGAAGGCGAGTGTAATAACGGCCAGTTGCCCGAGCTCGACGCCGACATTGAAGCTGATCAGGGCAGTGGCAAAGGCATCGGCCGGCATGCCGAAGTCCTTCAGGACACCTGCGAACCCCATGCCATGCAGCAAGCCGAAACAGAAAACCAGTAACAGGCGGCTGTTATGCAGTTTGCGCGCAAAGATATTTTCAATCCCGATATAGGCTATCGATAGCGCAATAAGCGGCTCGACAATATTGTCAGGCAGGGCAATGATGCCGTTCATGGACAGGCCAAGTGTAATGGTGTGTGCCACGGTAAACATGGTGACCTGCCACAGCAGTGGTCGCAGTTTTACGCTCAGGAGAAAGATGCCGAGTATGAACAGGATGTGGTCCAGCCCCTTTGGCAGGATATGCTCGAATCCGGCGATGACATAGGTGCGGATCGTCGTCGTCAGCGGGGGGCTGGTGAACACCTCTGTCAGCGAGAAGGGTTC
>JAOULY010000393.1 GCA_029881775.1 Gammaproteobacteria bacterium | reverse complement strand
GTGATACAGCACGTCCTGGTAGGCCTGACGAATCGCATGTGTCACCAGCTTGTCGCGCACCATGCGGTTGTTCACATAGAAGAACTGCAGGTCGGGCTGGCTGCGCGAAAAGGTCGGCTGCGCGACCCAGCCCGCAAGCGCCAGCCCGGCAGCCGCATGCTCGATGCGAATCGCCTGCTCCATGAACGCCTTGCCACACAGCTCGGCAACGCGGCGTTCCTGCTGCTGAACATCGGTCGCCGGCGGGAGGTGGAACACCGGGCGCTGGTTGTGGGTCAGTTTAACGGCAACCGGGAAACAGCTCAGGGCAATACGGCGCACCACGTTTTCGATGTGCTTGAATTCAGTGGTGTCCGTGCGCATGAACTTGCGCCGCGCCGGTGTATTGAAAAACAGGTCGCGCACGTCCACCGTGGTACCCGCTGGATGTGCGACCGGCGCCGCGCTGAACACCCGGTCGGAACCGTCGCCCGCAACCGTCCAGCCGCTCGTTGCATTGCGCGCGCACGAACTCAACTGCAAGCGGGACACCGACGCAATACTGGGCAGTGCTTCGCCGCGAAAGCCCAGGCTGCCGACCTGCTCGAGATCTTCCAGCGAGGTGATCTTGCTGGTGGCGTGACGCGACAGCGCCAGCGGCAGTTCACCCTGGTCGATACCGATACCGTCATCGCGGACACGGATGCGTTGCTTGCCGCCCTGCTCGATATCCACCTCGATCACGGCGGCCCCGGCATCCAGGCTGTTTTCCAGCAATTCCTTGACCACGGAGGCCGGCCGCTCGATCACCTCGCCGGCGGCGATCTGGTTTACCAGCTGGGTTGGCAACACCTGGATGGGCATGCGGGCATGATACCGTCCGCCTGCGTTGTGGAATAGCACGGAATCGCGGGGGACATCCGGCGCATGGCAATTACATGAATTAAAGGCCCTGGCAGGCCGGCTGTATCAGCAGCGAGACGCTAGCTGCCGCGTGTGGGCGGGATCTGCAGCTTGTCACCGACACGCAGGGTGTCAGATTTCAGCTCGTTATAACCCCGCAAGGTCGTCAGGCTGACCTGGTGGCGTTCGGCAATGTGGCTGAGTGTATCGCCACTCTTGACCACATACTGGCGCGCCAGCCCGTGCGTGCCCGGTAGCGGATGTTTGCCGAAATAATCCTTGATACCGCGCAGCATGGCAGTTGCCAGTTTCTGCTGATGCTGCGTGTTACGCAGACGGTTTTCTTCCGTGGGATTGGTGATGAACGCCGTCTCGACCAGGATAGACGGGATATCCGGTGACTTGAGCACCAGGAAGCCGGCCTGCTGTACCGAGCGTTTGTGCGTCTTGCCGATTCGCTTCAACTCACCCAGCATGTTGCCCGCCACCTCGAAGCTCGCCTCGAGCGTCGCGGTTTGAGACAGGTCGAGTAACACCTCGCGCAGCAATTCATCCTTGTCATCAAGACTCACGCCACCGGCCAGGTCGGCCGCATTTTCCTTGGCCGCCAGCACCCGGGCCATTTCGGACGAGGCACCACGGCGCGATAACACATATACCGAGGAGCCACTGGCGCGGTGATCGCGGAAACCATCGGCATGAATGGAGATAAAGAGATCGGCACCGCTTTTACGTGCCTTTTCGATGCGCTGACGCAAGCCAATGTAGTAATCACCCTCGCGCACCAGCACCGGACGCATCCCGGGCTCGGCCGCAATCAGGTCCGCCAGACGCCGGGCTATCGACAGCACGACATCTTTTTCACGCGTGCCGCGCCGGCCAATGGCGCCCGGATCGTCGCCGCCATGTCCGGCATCGATGGCAATCACGAGATCGCGCAACGCGGCCGGCCGGGTGGCAACCACTTTTTTAACCGGCGCCTGTGCGTCCTGCTCGTACAGATCGACCACCAGGCGATGGCCGTAACGGTCGTTGGGAGTGAGATTGAAACTGCGTGGTTTGACGGATTGCTTCAGCTCAAGAACGATGCGCAACACACCCGGCTTGTTGATTGCCGTGCGCACGCCCGTCACCAGGCCACCCACAGCGGGTTTCACCAGCATGGATTCGGCAGCCGTCGCCTCATTGACGTCGATCACGAGTCGATGGGGATTGTCCAGTGCAAACAGGTCGTGCTCGACCGGGCCACTGGTATCGAACACTATCCGGGTGTGGTCCGGGGCCGCCCACAGGCGTACGCCCTGGAATTCCGTGCCGGCCTGCACCGCAACCGTCGCGGCAAGCCAGATACACCATCCTGTGAGAAATCTTTTCACGTCGCCGGCCGTCCGTATACCCTTCTGGTTTTTGTGGATTCTAGACACATATCGGGGTCAAATGCAACAAATAGTGTTTAAACTCTTTGGGATAGCCGCCTAACCTGCAAGCAGCCAGAGATAATCACGCTAAGGAACTGGATCATAGGGGTTCCAGCGCGCCCACCATGTTGTGTCCATGCGCGGTTTCAGGCCGCAGATTTACCACCCGGCCATCATTGAGGTAGGCCAGTTCGATGACCAGATCCGCGGCTGGCAGGTGGCCCGCCCCGCGCGATGGCCATTCGATCAGCAGCAGATGCCTGCCTTCCAGCATGTCACGCAGGCCCAGCCACTCGAGCTCTTCCGGATCTGAAAGACGATAAAGATCAAGATGATAGATATTATCACCATTGACAC